>DATNGY010000192.1:0-2426 GCA_035605735.1 Solirubrobacteraceae bacterium | reverse complement strand
GCCCGGCGCGACGCCGGCGTCGTCGCTCGCGGCCCGCACGACGCCCGCGAACTCGACCCCGGGCACGAACGGCGGCTCGACCTTGAGCTGGTACTGGCCACGCGTGAGCAGCAGGTCCGGGAACGACACGCCGGCCGCGTGCACGTCGACGAGGACGCCGCTGCCCGGCGTCTCGGGATGCGACGGCTCGCTCGGCTCGGGAATCTCGGCGATGGTCACCGCCGAGGGCCCGTCGAGGCTCGTGACCTGCGCGGCGCGCATCGGCCGGGCAGCCTACGGACTTGACAGCGGTCGCGCCCGCGGGAGACGGTGCAGCGCGATGAGCGTCGACCTCCACGCCGTGATCGACCGCTACAACGCCGCCTGGAACGCGCACGACCTCGACGCGATCATCGCCCTCCACGCGGCGGACATGGTCTTCGAGAACCACACGGCCGGGGAGGTCGCAGAGGGCGAGGCGGTCCGCGACCACATCGGCGCGATCTTCGCGACGTGGCCCGACATCGCGTTCGAGACGCGCCGGCTCTACGTCCGCGAGGACCTCGTGGTCCAGGAGTGGACCGCCCGCGCGACGCACGCGAGCACGATGCGTCGCGGCGACCTCGTGGCCGAGCCGACGGGCCGTCGCATCGCCTGGGACGGGCTCGACGTGATCCCGTTCGAGGACGGCCTCGTCAAGCGCAAGGACGTCTACTCGGACTCCGTCTCGATCCTGCGCCAGCTCGGGCTGCTCGCGTAGCCTCCCGCGGGATGGTCGAGCAGCTGACCGACGTGCCACCCGGGGCGCTCGGCTTCCGGATCTCCGGGCACCTGCGGCGCGCCGACTACACCGACGTGCTGCTCCCCCCGATCCGCGCCGCCGTCGAGCGCGGCGACCGGCTGCGCATCCTCGTCGACATCGACCCGAGCTTCGACGGCCTGGAGCCGGGCGCGCTGGTCGAGGACCTCAAGGCCGCGCTCGACCTCGGCCTCAGGCACCGGTCGGCGTGGGAGCGCTTCGCGATCGTCAGCGACGCCGACTGGGTGCGCCGCGCGGTCGCGCTCTTCGGCTGGGTGACGCCCGGCGAGCTGCGCGTCTTCGGAGCCGCCGAGCTCGAGCCCGCGAAGGCCTGGCTGGCTGCGGGATGAGCCGGCAGACGAACCCCCACCACGATCGCCGCTGGCGGATCCTCGCCATGCTCGGGATCGCCCAGCTCATGGTGGTCCTCGACGCGACCGTCGTGAACATCGCGCTGCCCTCGGCGCAGAAGGCGCTGGGCTTCACGAACGACAACCGCCAGTGGATCATCACGGCCTACGCGCTCGCGTTCGGGAGCCTGCTCCTGCTCGGCGGCCGGATCGCGGACCTCTTCGGCCGCAAGTGGACGTTCATCGCCGGGCTCCTCGGGTTCTCGCTCGCCTCGGCGATCGGAGGCGCCGCGCAGAGCTTCGGCGTCCTCGTGACCGCCCGCGCGCTGCAGGGCGTCTTCGGCGCGGTGCTCGCCCCGTCGGCGCTCTCGCTGCTCACGACGACCTTCACCGACCCCGAGGAGCGCGGGAAGGCCTTCGGGATCTACGGCGCGATCGCCGGCGCCGGCGCGGCGGTCGGGCTGCTGCTGGGCGGCATCCTCACGCAGCTGCTCTCGTGGCGCTGGTGCCTGTACGTCAACCTCGTCTTCGCGATCCCCACCGCCGCGGGCGCGTTGGTCCTGCTCGTCAACCAGGCCCAGCCGGACCGCCCGCGCATCGACGTGCCCGGCGCGCTCGCAGTGACCACGGGCCTCTTCGGGATCGTCTTCGGCTTCTCGAACGCGGAGACCCACGGCTGGGACGAGACCGCCACGATCGTGGCGCTCGCCGGGGGCGTCTGCCTGCTCGCGCTCTTCGTCTGGATCGAAGCCCACGCCGCACATCCGCTGCTGCCGCTGCGCGTCGTGCTCGACCGCGAGCGCGGCGGCTCGTACCTGGCGATCGGGATCTCGGGCGCCGGCATGTTCGGCGTCTTTTTGTTCTTGACCTACTACCTGCAGCAGACGCTCGGCTTCACGCCGATCGAGACGGGGCTCAGCTTCCTGCCGATGTCGGCGGCGATCATCACGACCGCGACGACGGCGACGACGAAGCTCGTGCCGCGCGTCGGGCCGCGGCCGTTGATCGCCGTCGGCATGGCCCTCGCGGCGGTGGCGATGGTGCTGCTCGCCCAGCTCGAGGTCGACTCGACCTACGCCGCCCACGTCCTGCCCGCCTTGCTCGTCATGGGCGTCGGCCTCGGGCTGATCTTCGCGCCGGCGATGAGCACGGCGACCCTCGGCGTCGAGCCGACGGACGCGGGCGTCGCCTCCGCCATGGTCAACACGTGCCAGCAGGTCGGCGGCTCGGTCGGGACGGCCGTGCTGAGCACGATCTTCGCGAGCGCGGTCTCGAGCTACGTCGCCGGCCACGTGCGC
>DATNGY010000191.1:0-2522 GCA_035605735.1 Solirubrobacteraceae bacterium | reverse complement strand
GCGATCCTCGGCGACCTCCTCGGCGGCCTGCGCGGCGCGCGCGTCGTCGTTCTCGGCGTCGCCTACCGTGGCGGCGTCAAGGAGACGGCGTTCTCGGGCGCGTTCGCGCTGCGCGACGCGCTCGCCGCCGCGGGCGCCGACCCCGTCGCCGCCGACCCGCTCTTCGACGACGGCGAGCTCCGCACGCTCGGCTTCGCGCCGTGGGACGGCGGCCCGCTCGACGGCGCCGTCGTCCAGGCCGACCACGCGCCCTACGCGACGCTCGGGCCCGAGGACCTGCCCGGCGTGCGCGCCGTGCTCGACGGCCGCGGCGTCCTCGACGCCGCGCGCTTCGCCGCGGCCGGGATCAGCGTTCGCCGGCTCGGACAGGGCTGAGCGCGGCCGCCACGCGCTCGCCGGCGCGCCCGTCGCCGTAGAGCTCCGGGCGCTCGGCGGGCGGGGTCCGCGCGAGCGCCGCGAGCGCCGCCCCGGCGTCGAGGTCGACGAGCACGTTCCAGCCCGCGTCGACGGTCTCGACCCACTCGGTCGTGTCGCGCATCGTCACGCACGGCACGCCCGCGAGGTAGGCCTCCTTCTGGACGCCGCCCGAATCGGTGAGGACGGCGCGGGCCTCGACGAGCAGCGCAGTGAACTCGAGCGGTCCCAGCGGCGGCGCGAGGCGCACGTGCGGCGCGCGCTCGAGCTCGGCCAGCCACCCCTGTCCCGCGAGGCGCGCCCGCGTCCGCGGGTGCAGGGGGAAGACGGCCGTGAGCGGCAGCGCGAGGAGGAGGTCGACGAGCCGTCGTAGCCGCGCGGGGTCGTCGACGTTGCCCGCGCGGTGTGCCGTCACGACGAGGTACTCGGTGCCCTCGACGCCGGCGGCCCGCCGGGTCGCGACGTCGGTACGCGCGCGCGGCTGCACGAGCAGGGCGACGTCGACCATGACGTCGCCGACGAGCTCGATGCGCCCGGCCACGCCCTCGCGCTCGAGGTTCTCGACCGCGGTGGCCGAGGGGCAGAGCAGCAGCTCGGAGAGGTGGTCGGTGAGGACGCGGTTGAGCTCCTCGGGCATCGCCCGGTCGAACGAGCGCATCCCGGCCTCGACGTGCGCCACCGGCACGCGCGCCTGGGCGGCGGCGAGGCCGCCTGCGAGCGTCGAGTTGGTGTCGCCGTAGACCAGGACGAGGTCTGGTCGCGCGTCGGACACGAGCGGGCCCAGGGCGGCGAGCATCCGCGCGGTCTGGTCGGTGTTCGTGCCGCCGTGGATGTCGAGCTGCAGGTCCGGGCGCGGGATCCCCAGCTCGGCGAAGAAGACGGCGGAGAGCTCGTCGTCGTGGTGCTGGCCCGTGTGGACGAGGGTCTCGGCGTGCGCCTCGCGCAGGCGCCGCGAGACGGCCGCGGCCTTGACGAACTGGGGCCGGTTGCCGATGACCGTGAGGACGCGCACGCGGTCAGGGGAGCGGGGCGCCGAGCTCCTGCTCGATGCGCGCGCGGATCGCGCGCGCCGCCTCCGTGCTCAGCGGCCCGGGCGCAGCGGGCAGCGGCCGGCCGTCGATCGCGCGGATCGGATGGACCTCGCGGATCGTCGAGGCCATGAACGCCTCCTGCGCGCCCGCCAGCTCGTCGCGCACGATCGGGCGCTCGCGCACCGCGCAGAGCTCGAGCAGCCTTCGACGCGTGATCGACTCGAGGATGTGCTCGGAGAGCGGCGGCGTCACGAGCCCCTCGCCCGCGAAGGCGACGAAGAGGCTGCACGTCGGGCCCTCGAGCACGCGCCCGTGCGGCGTGACGAGCAGCGCCTCGTCGGCGCCGCGCTCGCGGGCCAGGCGCCCGGCGAGCATGTTGCCCGCGTAGGAGAGCGACTTCACGCCGTCGAGGATCCGCGTCGGCGCGTACTCGACCGTGGCGACGGCGAGCAGCTCGGGGAGCGCCTTGAGCTCCTCCACGAGCGCGAGCCGATGACCTCCACGCGTGACGACGACGCGCAGCGCGGCCTCGGCGACCTCGTTGCGCTCGAGCAGCGCCTCGATGTCCGCGCGCACGTCCTCGACGTCGAGCTCGAGGCGCAGGTTGGCGGCCGAGCGCCCGATCCGCGCGAGGTGGTCGTCGAGCGCGAACGGCCGTCCACCGTAGAGGCGGATGACCTCGAAGACGCCGTCGCCGCGCAGGAGCCCCTCGTCGGTGACCGGGATCCGTGCCTCGGCGGCGGCCATGACGTGGCCGTCGAGGATCGCGAGCATGAGGCCCGCCAGCTTAGCCGGGGCGGCCCGCGGCGGCCCGCGGCGCCGGCCCGAGAGGCCAGGGCGGCCCGCGCAGCCCGGAGTGCCCGCGCAAGGAATCGAACCTTGACCATCGGATCAGAAGGAGAGCGGGCAGGGTCTAGCCGCTTCGCTCTACGGGGATGGTCTTCTCGGCGCCGCGCTGACGAACGCTCCGCACCTCAAGAGCCTCCCAAGGGTGTCACCCGATAGCCGGGGAGCGCCCGGACCTGGCCGGCGGCGCTGGCACCGTGGACCCGGCCCCGACGCCCTGAACAACCGCGT
>DATNGY010000190.1:0-4320 GCA_035605735.1 Solirubrobacteraceae bacterium | reverse complement strand
AGCGCTACCGGCGCGATCCCGGGGGATGGACGCGCGGACGCCGCGCGCGCGTCGGGCGGGAGCGAGGGCCCGAAGGCGTCGGCGCCGGCGCTCAGCCACACGCGGCCGCCGGCGATGGCCACGTCGTTGAGCGCATGCGCGACCACGGTGTAGCGCGGGTCCCCGGTCGCGGGGTCCACGCGCGCGAGCGTGCCGTCCGCGTCGGCCACCCAGACCGCCGCGCCGCCCGCCGCCACCTGGACGGGCTGGTGCTCGACGCCGAGCGGCACCGTGCGGACGGCCCGGGCCTGAGCCATGTCGATCTCGGTCAGGTCGGACGTGTTGGCGTTCAGGACCCACAGGCTGCCGCCGGCGCCGGCGGCCGCCCGCGGCCACGGCGATCCTCCCCGCGAGCGGCCCAGGGCGATCGTGTCGGTCACCCGTCCGGTCCGCTGGGCGACGCGCAGGACGCTCGCGCTCGGCCCGCTCAGCGCCCAGATCGCGCCGCCGGCGGCCGCGACACCGGTCAGCGGGCGCCCGGTCGCGATCGTCCGCACGCGCCCGCTCGCGACGTCGACGCGGATGAGGCGGTCGAGCCCGTTCGTCGCCCAGACCGCGTCGGCGGTCGCCGCGATCCTCCACGGGCCCGGCGGCGGCCCCGGGTTCGGCACGCCGAGCGCCGGCGCGCGCGGCAGACGGACCGGCCTGCCGGCGACCTGGTTGTAGGCGGGATCGATCTCGACGAGGCGGTGCCGTCGCTGGTCGATCGTCCACACGCGCCCGGCGGCGGCGGCGACGTCCGACGGCTCACCGCCCGGCGCGACGCTTGTACGCACCCGCCGCGTCGACGAGTCGAACGACGTCAGGGTCCGGGCGTCGTCGGCGACCGCCCAGACGCGGCCGTCGGCGGCCGCCAGCGCGTCGGGCGTCCCGGGCACGCTCAGCGCCGACGACACGGAGCCGGTCCGCGGGTCGGCGATGCCGACGGCGTCGCCGTCGAGCACGACCTGCGTGTCGCCGCCCCCGCCGTGCAGCGCGACCGCCGCGCCGACGGCCCCGGCGATCACGACGAGACCGGCGGCCGCGAGCCGCCATGGACGGCCGCCGGCGCGTGCCCGAACAGCTCGGCGCGGCGCCGGCCCGTCGAGCTCGGGGTCCTGGCGCAGCATCGCGTCGTGCAGCGCGCGCAGCTCGGGGCCCGGTTCGATCCCGAGCTCTGCTTGCAGATGTCGTCGCCCGGAGCGGAAGCGCTCCAGCGCGTCGGCCTGGCGCCCCGACCGGTAGAGGGCGAGCATGAGCCGGCCCCGGAGGCGCTCGCGCGTCGGATGCTCGGCAACGAGGGCCTCGAGCTCGGGGACGAGCTCGGCATGACGCCCAAGCGCCAGGTCCGCCTCGGCGCGCGCCTCGAGCGCGCTCAGGCGCAGCTCCTCGAGGCGCGCGATCTCGCGCTGCGCGAAGTCGTCGTAGACGAAGTCCGTCAACGGCGGTCCCCGCCAGAGCGACAAGCCGGCCCGCAGGACCTTCGCGGCCGCAGCGGCGTCGCCCTCCTCCAGCAGCCGCTGGCCCTCCGACAGTCGCTCCTCGAAGCGCGCGGCGTCGAGCTCGAGAGCATCGAGCCTCAGCGCGTAGCCGCCCGCCTGCGTGACGAGACGCTCGTCGCCGAGCGCCTTGCGCAGGTGCGACACGTAGACGTGCACGCTCTTGACCGCCGTCGCGGGGGACCGGCCCTGCCACAAGCCGTCGATCAGCCGATCCGTCGGAACGGGCGCTCCGCGGGCGATCAGCAGCTGCGCCAAGAGCGCCCGCTCCTTGGCCGCGCCGAGCGCAACCGGGGCGTCCCGGTCCAGGACTTCGAACGGACCGAGGACACGAAACTCCATCGCCTACCGCGGCGAACGTACCACCTACGACAGGAGCAGCGCGACGGCCACGGCGACGCCGAAGGCGACGATCCCCCAGCGCAGCACGGCGGTCGGGAGGCGGCGCGCGACGCGGGCTCCGATCCAGCCGCCCGCGACGCTGGCCGCGGCCATCAGCAGCGCGGGGCCCCAGGCCACCGGGCCGAAGATCGCGACCAGGCTCGCGGAGACCAGCGCGACGACGAGGCTCAGCAAGCCCTTGAGCGCGTTGAGGCGCTGGAGGTCGTCCTCGAGGAAGGCCTCGAGGATCGCGAGCAGCATGATCCCCAGGCCGGCCCCGAAGTAGCCGCCGTAGATGGCGCCGGCGAAGACCGCGGCGCGCAGCCCGAGGCCCGCGTGGTGGCGGCGCGTGACGACGCGCGCGAGCACGGGCTGCGCCGCGAGCAGCGCGCACGCGAGCAGCACGAGGAACGGGACGACGGCGTCGAACGCGCCCGCCGGCGCGATCAGCAGGATCGCGGTGCCGGCGGCGGTCCCGGCCGCCGCGACGATGCCGAGGTCGCGCACCCGCCGGCCCTGGCCGCGCAGCTCGGCGCGGTACGCGGTCGAGCCGCTGGCGTAGCCCGGCGTGACCGCGATCATGTTGGTGACGTTGGCGGCGACGCTCGGGTAGCCGACCGCGAGCAGCGCCGGGAACGAGATGAGCGAGCCCCCGCCCGCCACCGCGTTGACGGCGCCCGCGGCGAACGCGGCGCCCCCGAGGAGCGCGAGCTGCGCGGCGGTCGGGTCGGTCACGCCCGCGGGGCCGCGGTGCGCAGGGGCGCGGTGAGGAAGGCGAGGCCGACGATCGTCATCAGCGCGCCTGTCGCCGCGACGTGGCTCACCGGGTCGACGGCGAGCTGGATCAGCGGCAGGCCGAAGACGCCGACCCGCGCGCCGATCGCGAACGAGCGCGTCGCCCCGGTGACGAGCAGGCAGGCCACGAGCGCGAGGCCGGCAGCGACCGGGGCGAGCACGACCATGCCCCCGACGAAGGTCATGACCGACTTGCCGCCGCGCAGGCGGGCGAACGCGGGCAACGCGTGGCCGACCATCGCCGCCGCCACGGCCGCGTAGCCGACCCAGAGGTCGCCGAGCGCGAGGCCGACCGCCGCGGCGAGCGCCCCCTTGGCCGCGTCGCCCGCGAACGCCGGCCAGGCCCGTCGCGCGCCGAGCTGCTCGAGCGCGTTCCAGGCGCCGGGGTTGCCGTCGCCGGTGCGGTGCAGGTCGACGCCGTACCGCCGCGCGACGAGCGGCGCGACCGGCACCGAGCCGAGGAGGTAGCCGATCATGCAGGCAACGACGTAGTCCATGACGGTGCTCGCATCCTTCCACCTCGTCCGCTACCCGCGGCCGGCCGCGCCCGAGGGCCTGTCGCGGATCGCCCTCGACCGCCCCGAGCTGCGCCGCACCGAGGGCCTCGCCTTCTGGCGGCTGCTCGGGACGGGCCGGGGGCGGTCGATGACGCTCGGCGCCGACTTGCGCCGCTGGGCGCTGTTCGCCGTGTGGTCGGACGACGCGGCGCTCGACGCGTTCCTCGCGAGCTCGCCGATCGTCGAGCGCTGGCGTCGCCTCGCCCACGAGGCATACCACGTCCGCCTCGCCCCGCTGCGCGCCCGCGGCGCCTGGGGTGGGCGCAACCCTCTCCACGGCACCAGCGAGCGTGTCGACGGCGGGCCGGTCGCCATCCTCACGCGCGCGAGCATCCGGCCGACCCGTCTCGTGCGCTTCTACCGCTCGATCCCGGCGCCAGCCGCCGACCTCGCCGAGCAGCAGGGGCTGCTCGCCGCCGTGGGGATCGGCGAGTGGCCGGTGGCCCGGCAGGCGACGTTCTCGCTCTGGGCCTCGCTCGAGGACGCCCGCGCCTACGCCTACCGCCGCGAGACGCACGCGGCGGTCGTGCGCCGCACGCGCGCCGAGCGCTGGTACGGCGAGGAGCTCTTTGCCCGCTTCCGGCCCTACGCATCGGCGGGGACCTGGGACGGCGTCGACCCGATCGCCTTCGCGACCGCGGCGGCGCCGAGCAGCACGAGCGGCAGGCCGCCACCGGGGTGAACGGTCCCGCCGACCCGCCAGAGGCCGGGGACGCCGCGCACCCGCGGGCCGGGCCGGCCGAGCGCGCCGAGCCGCCCGTGCGGCGCGTCGCCGTAGATCGCCCCGCCGACCGCGCCGCTCTCGGCCTCGAGGTCGGCCGGCGAGCGCACCGCGCGCGCGAGGACGCGGTCGCCGAGGCCGAGGCGCTCGACCACGCGGTCGGCCTCGGCCTCCCAGTCGGCGCCGGTCCCCGCGGGCGCGTTGACGAGCACGAACCAGTTCTCGCCGTCGGGCGGCGCCTGATCGGGATCGCTCGCGCACGACGCGCTCAGGTAAACCGTCGGGTCGCGGACCGGCCGCCCCGAGAAGGCGTCGTCGAACTCGGCGTGGGGGTCGGCGGGGAAGCGAA
>DATNGY010000189.1:0-3589 GCA_035605735.1 Solirubrobacteraceae bacterium | reverse complement strand
GCGCTGTGGCGCGCGCGGCTGGATCCGCGGCGGCCGGCCGGCGAGCTCGAACCCGAGGCGCTGCGCCGCCTGTGGCGCGAGCTGCGCGCGGCCACGCGGTCGGCTGTCCGCCGCGGCGGCGCCCACACGGGCGCCGTCATCCCGGCCCGCCGGCCAGACGGCCGCTGCCCGCGGTGCGGGACGCCGATGAGCCGTGCGACGGTCGCGGGCCGGACGACCTACTGGTGCCCGGCCGAGCAGTTCTGACAACCGCCCGGCGCCGACCGGCGAACAGGGAGGAGGGCACGCCGGCCGGCGCGGGGGACGATGCGGATCGTCCCCCGCGCTTCGGCGAGCGAAACCCGCTCAGCCGACGAGCGAGCCGTAGGCGTCGGGGCGCCGGGTCTCCAGGAACGGGAAGAGCTCGAGCCAGTCGCGGCGCTGGTCGAGGTCGAGGTCGGCGACGAGCACGGCGGGCTCGTCGCGGGGCGCCTGCACGAGCACGCGCCCGTAGGGATCCGACGCGAACGACGACCCGTAGAACGTGAGCGGCCCCTCCGTCCCGATCCGGTTCACGGCGACCATGAACGTCCCGTTGGCGATGCCGTTGGCGACGATCACGCGCTCCCACAGCGGCTCGGTGTCGAAGCTCGGGTGGTCGGGCTCGGAGCCGATCGCTGTCGGATACACGATGACCTCCGCGCCGGCGAGGCTGTAGCCGCGCGCGAGCTCCGGGAACCACTGGTCCCAGCACGTGGGAAAGCCGAAGCGCGCTCCCGAGAGATCGACCACGGGGAAGCCCTCCTCCGCAGGCCCGGGACGGAAGTACTTGTCCTCGTGGTAGCCGGCGGTCACCGGGATGTGCAGCTTGCGCGTGCGCGCGACGAGCTCGCCGTCGGGCGCGAGCACGACGGCGGTGTTGAAGCCCAGCCCGGGCTGGTCGACATGCTCGTAGAGCGACGCGTGGACGTGGACGCCCGTCTCGCGCGCAAGCTGCGACGCCCACCGACACGTCGGACCGTCGGGGACGTCCTCGGGCTCGGCGCCCGAGCCGCCGGGCCCGGGGCCGTCGGCGGTGATCGCGAAGTACGGCGACAGCGTCAGCTCCTGGAGGCAGACGAGCGTGGCGCCCTCCCTCGAGGCCAAGCGTACGGCGTCGCCGAGGGCCGCGCGGTGCTCGTCGGGATCGGGATGCCAGCGGTGCTGGACAGCGGCGATCCGCAGCGGCGCGCGCTCGGGCGGCCGGATCCGCGCGGGCGAGGGCGGCGGGTCCCCGAGCGCGGTGAGCAGGCGGGGCGTCTCGCTCACTGAAGGGACGCTAGCGGGACCTGCTGGGTGATGCAGTGGGGGCCGCCGCCGCCCCAGGCGATCACGGCGCCGGGCACGCCGACGGTCTCGCGACCCGGGTAGGCGTGCGCGATGCGCTCGAGCGCCTCCTCGTCGGTCGCCTGCCCGGCCACCGGCGCGATCAGCGCGCCGTTGCAGACGTAGAAGTTCAGGTGGCTGCACACGACCGTCTCGCCCTCGACCTCGACCATCGGCAGGACCGGGAACTCGAGCACGCCGATGCCGGCGTCCTCGAGCCGCGCGCGGTTCTCGGCCATCGGCTCGTGGTCCGGATGATCCTTCGGCGCCGACTGCAGGAGGACCTCGCCGTCGCGCGTGAACGCGGCGATGAGATCGACGTGGCCGTCGGTGTCGCGATCCTCGACCAGGCCGCGGCCGAGCCAGATCACCCGGTCGACGCCGAGGTGGTCGCGCAGCCCCCCCTCGAGGGCGTCGCGGTCCAGCTCGGGGTTGCGGTTCGGGTTGAGCAGGCACTGCTCCGTCGTCATCAGCGTGCCCGTGCCGTCGACCGCGATCGACCCGCCCTCGAGCACGAACGGCGCCTCGTAAACGCGGTCGCCCAGGCGCTCGGCGAGCAACCGGCCGATCTCGGCGTCGCGGTCCCACGGCGCGAACTTGCCGCCCCAGCCGTTGAAGCGGAAGTGCACGGCCGCGCGGGCGCCGTGCCCGCCGAGGACGAAGATCGGGCCGCTGTCGCGCAGCCACGAGTCGTCGATCGGCAGCTCGACGATCTCGCACGCCGCCGACAGCTCGCGGCGTGCCTCCTCCGCGTCGCCGGCGTCCGCGCACACCATGGTGACGGGCTCGAAGGCGACGATGGCGTTGGCCGTCGCCGCGTAGGCGAGCTTCGCGTCGTCCAGCCGGGAACCCCAGAGCTTGCGGCGGCGAGGCCAGGCCATGAGCGTGCGCTCGTGGCGCGCCCACTCCGGGGGCATGGCGAAGCCGTCGGATGCCGGGACGTTCAGCGGCGCGCCTTCCGGGTGCGGTTGCGCTCCTCCTGCCGGTCGACCACCGTCGCGATGAGCCGCAGGTACTGGTCGACGCCGGTGGCCTTGGCCTGGCCGTGCGCGAACGCCTCGCGCCAGTCCGGGACCTTCGCCTCGTGCTCGACCATCGCGTTGAAGAACTCGCGGCGCATGTCGACGCGCACGCGGGCGTCGGCGGCGATGTCCTTGCGGACCTCGAGCTCGGGTAGCTCGAGGCGGAACTGCTGCACGTCGCCGCGGCCGCGCAGGTCGACGCCGACGACGAGGCGCAGCGGCTTCAGCGCGGGGACCTCCTCGAGGAACGACCGGGCGGCGCGCTCGATCAGCTCCTTCGCGTCGGCCGCCATGGGCGACGCACTGTAGATGATTGATTCCGAATCATCCGTGCGCGCGGCGACGCGGATCGTCGGGTCGTCCGCGTGTGCGCGAATTCGGAATCAATCATCTAGCGGCCGCGCGGCGCCTCAGGCCGGCGTGCCGAAGACGCGGTCGCCCGCGTCGCCGAGGCCCGGGCGGATGTAGCCCCGCTCGTCGAGGCGCTCGTCGAGCGCCGCGGTCCAGATCGGCACGTCGCCGTGAACGCGGTGCACGGCCTCGACGCCCTCCGGCGCAGCGACGAGGCACACGAGCCGCAGGTCGCGCCCGCCCGCCTGCCGCAGCCGGTCGAGGGCGTGGACCGCGCTGCCGCCGGTGGCGAGCATCGGGTCGAGGATGAAGACGTACGCCTCGGCCAGGCCGGGCGGCAGGCGCTCGAAGTAGTCGCGCGGGGTCAGCTCGGTCTCGTCGCGCTGCATCCCGAGATGGCCCACGCGGGCCTCGGCGAAGAGCGCGAGGAAGCCCTCGACCATCCCGAGGCCCGCCCGCAGCACCGGCACGACCGCGATGTCCGCCTCCAGGCGCCGGCCGGTCGTCGCCTCGAGCGGCGTCTCGACCACGCGCTCGACCGTCGGCAGGTCGCGCGTGGCCTCGATCGCGAGGATCGACGCGGCCTCGTGCAGCGCGCGGCGGAACGGCCCGTGCGGCGTCGAGCGGTCGCGCAGCGTCGCGATCCGGTCCGCGAGGACCGGGTGCTCGACGACGATCAGCCTGGGCACGGCGGCGATCCTCCCAAATCACTCGTCGAACGTCGCGAGCGGGTGCTCGCCGCGCACGTACTCGGCGAAGAGCGGCACCGTGAAGTCGACGAGCGCGCGGCGCGGGCTCCAGATCAGCCCCTTCTTCATGAGCCCGTCGCGCTGGACGGAGACCGCGCGCTGGTCCGCGGCGCCGAACGCCTC
>DATNGY010000188.1:0-2980 GCA_035605735.1 Solirubrobacteraceae bacterium | reverse complement strand
CTAGGCGCCGAAGGAGCCTCGCGTTCGGTGTCGAACACCCGCGGAGATGGAGAAGCCGCAGGGAGGAGACATAACCGCCGCCAGGTTGTGTAAGGTGCCCGCCGTCGTTGAGACCTGCCGAATCCCGACTGCCCCCAGCGGTCGGGAGCGGGGGAACCAAGGGCCACCTCGGTGGCCAGGGGCGAATCGCCGTCAGAGCACGGCGTAGCGCGGCCCTTTTCGCGCGAGCCCGACAGCTAACCCCGCAGGCACCGAAAAAGGGGGTTCAAGCCGTCGTGCCGCCACCGTCACGTCGTGGTCGTTGCATAGTTCTTTTCGCGTTCTGCCTGCTGGCGCTCCCCATCGCCGCGCCGGCCGCGAGCGCCAAGCGAAGCCCGAGGTTCACGCACGTCGGCCAGCGCGTGCTCAAGCTCGGGATGACCGGCCGCGACGTCAAGGAGCTGCAGCGCGCCCTGAGCAAGGCCGGCTTCCGCCTCAAGGCCGACGGCGCGTTCGGCCCCGGCACGAAGGCTGCGGTGCAGCGCTTCCAGCGCGCCGCGAACCTCAAGCCGGCAAGCGGCCGCGTGGGCAGCCGCACGGCCCTCGCCCTGCGCCGCGTGCTGCGGGGCGCGAGCGTCAACGAGAGCGGCGCCTACGACCCGGCGCGGGCGGATGAGCGCCGGACGGCGCTCGGCGACCGGATCCCGCTCAAGCAGGGCATGAGCGGCCGCGACGTCAAGTCCCTGCAGGCCTACCTGACCAAGGCCGGCTTCAAGGTCAGCGCCGACGGGCAGTTCGGCTCGGGCACGCTCGCCGCGGTCAAGGCGTTCGAGGCGAAGGTCCAGCACACCGTCGACGGGATCGTCGACGCCGACGACATCGAGGCGCTGCGCACGCTCGTCGCGGCCCCGGCCGCCCCGTCGACGACGACGACGACGGCGACGGTGCCGGCGCGCCTCACGCCGGGCGCGCGCGCGACGGTCGGCGCCGACGGCCTCGCGAGCGCGCCGGCCGCCGCCCCCGACGTCGTCAAGCGGATCATCGCGGCTGGCAACGTCATCGCGAAGAAGCCGTACATCTACGGCGGCGGACACGGTCGCTGGAACGACGCGGGCTACGACTGCTCGGGGTCGGTCTCGTACGCGCTCCACGGCGCCGGCCTGCTCGCGTCGCCGCTGCCGTCGAGCGGGTTCTTCAACTGGGGCCTGGCGGGACCGGGAGCGTGGGTCACGCTCTACACGAAGTCGAGCCACATCTTCATGGTCGTCGCCGGCCTGCGCTTCGACACGAGCGGGCGCAGCGTGCACGGAACCCGGTGGCAGACCGAGCAGCGCTCTTCGGCCGGATACATCGTGCGACACCCCACCGGCCTGTAAGCCTTCCGCCCCCTCGCGGGAGCGGTCGGTCGTGACAGGGCGGTCGCCGCAAGCCCCCCAACGGTGACCGTCCTTCACGACCACCGTGCCCGCGTGTTCACCAGTCCTCGGCGCTCGGTCGCCGGCGCCCGCGCTTGCGCTCGCCCGCGCGGCGCTTGCGCTCCAGGCGCCGGACCTTCGACGCCCGCGTCGGCCCGGTCGCGCGGCGCGCGCGGCGCACGGCCAGCGCCTGCTCGAGCCGCGCGCGCAGGCGCTCGAGCGCGAGCTCGCGGTTGCGAGCCTGGCTGCGGGCGTCCTGCGCGACGGCGCGCACGACCGGCCCGCATCGTGCCATCACGCGCGCCTTCTGCTCGTCGCTGAGCGCGCCCGAGGCGGCGACGTCGAAGCTCGCCTCCACGCGCGAGGCCGTCACGTTCGCGTGCTGCCCGCCGGGTCCCGAGGACCGGCTGGCGCGGAGCACGACCTCGCGGAGCGGCACGGCGACGTCGCGGGTCACCCGCATCGGGTCCTCCACGGTCACCTCGCGGGCGCGAGCACCATCCTCGGGTGTGCTCGTAGCGGCTCGACGAGCACGACCCGTGCGCCGCGTCCGGGCTGCAGCGTGACGCCGCGGCGACGCATCCGCTCGGGCTGCGGACGGTCGGGCGCGAGCTGCAAGCGGGCGGTGAGCACGCGCAGGACCTCGCGCATCTCCATGAGCGCGAAGGCCGCGCCCACGCACCGGCGCACGCCGCCGCCGAACGGGATCCAGGCCGCGCCGTCGGGCGTCGCGACGCCGCGCCAGCGCTCCGGCCGGAAGGCGGCCGGGTCCGGATAGAGGTCCGCCCGGCGGTGGACGAGGTAGATGCACGGCGCGACGTGCACGCCGGCGGGCAGGACGCGGGCGCCGACGTCGAGCGGGGCGGCGAGCTTGCGCGGCGCGACAGTGAGCACCGGACGCACGCGCAGGGTCTCGCGCACGACGCCCTCGAGGAGCTCGTCGTCGCCGGCCCGCAGCGCGGCCACCACGCCCGGGGCGCGTGCGAGCCGCTCGGTCGCCCACGCGAGCGCGCCTGCGGTCGTCTCGTGGCCCGCGGCGAGCAGCGTGACCAGGTGGTCGCGCAACTCGTCGTCATCGCAGCCGGCGGCGATCAGGCCCGATAGGACGTCATCGCCCGGGCGCGCGCGGCGCTCGGCTACCACCGCGCGCAGCGAGCGCTCGACGCCGCGCAGGCGCGCGCGGAAGGCGCCCCACGGGCTCCGTGGCCCGAGGTCGCGAGGGACGAGTCCCATCGCGGCCATCCGCGGCAGCGACGAGGCGGCGCCGAGCGTCGCCCTGATCTCCGCGGCCAGCTCGGGGTCGCGGACGCCGAGGACGATCCTCAAGATCACGTCGAGGGTGAGGGCTTGCAGCTCGCCGAGCAGCGCGAGGGGACGCCCCCGCGGCCAGGTCGCGATCCGCTACTCGGCGAGCGCGCGCACTAGCGGCGCGGCGGCCGCCATCCGCTCGCCGTGAAACGGAGGGAGCATCAACCGGCGGATCCGCAGGTGCTCCTCGCCGTCGGCGAGGAGAATCGAGCGCTCGCCGGCGACCAGCGCCAGCGGACCGGGGCTGGCGCCGCGGCGCACGATCGCGGGATCGGCGG
>DATNGY010000187.1:0-6095 GCA_035605735.1 Solirubrobacteraceae bacterium | reverse complement strand
CCAGGTCGCGATGTGGAACCCGCCGATGCTCGACGAGGCGCTCGGCGTGCGCGCGAGCGCGCTCAGCGAGGCGGCCGACCTGTTCGCCGACCTCGTGCAGGCCGGCGCGCGCACGATCTGCTTCATCAAGTCGCGCAAGGCCGTCGAGCTCGTCGCGCGGATCGTGCGCGAGGAGCTCGAGGACGACGGACTCGCCGAGCGCGTGGCGCCCTACCGCGCCGGCTACACGCCGCAGCAGCGCCGCGAGCTGGAGGCGCGGCTGACGAACGGCGAGCTGCTCGCGGTCGTCACGACCGATGCCCTCGAACTGGGGATCGACATCGGCGCCCTCGACGCGGCCGTGTGCGTGACGTTCCCCGGCACCGTGGCCTCGCTGCGCCAGATGTGGGGCCGCGCGGGGCGCCGCGGGCGCGGCCTGGCGCTCTACGTCGCGGGCGAGGACGCGCTCGACCAGTTCTTCTGTCGCCACCCCGACGAGTTCCTCGAGCGCCCGGTCGAGGCGGCGATCATCTGGCACGAGAACGAGCCGATTCACCTCGCCCACCTCCTCTGCGCCGCCCACGAGGGCCCGCTCGGCCCCGAGGACGCCGACGCGCTCGGCCCGCGCTGGCGCGCCTACGCGGAGCTGCTCGTCTCGCGCGGCGAGCTCGTCGAGCGCAGCGGGCGCTTCGTCCTGCGCCACCCCGAGGACTACCCCGCCGCCCGCGTCTCGCTGCGCTCGGCCTCGCCGGACTCCGTCACGATCGTCGAGGTCTCGAGCGGCGAGCTGCTCGGCACGCTCGAGACGTCGCGCGCGCCGTCGACGGTCCACGACGGGGCGGTCTACCTGCACCTGGGGCGCTCCTACGAGGTCCGCGAGCTCGACCTCGACGCCCGTCGCGCGTTCGTGGCGCCGTTCGACGGCGACTGGTACACGCAGCCCAAGCGCGAGACCGAGCTCGAGATCGAGCGGGTGCGCGACCGCCGCGAGCTCATGGGCGTGAGGCTGAGCTTCGGCGTCGTCACCGTGACCGAGCAGGTGCACGCCTTCCAGCGCAAGCGGCTGCGCGACCACGAGGCCATCGACCTGCAGGCGCTCGACCTGCCGCCCCAGTCGTTCACGACGCAGGCGCTGTGGTACGAGCTCGGCCCCGAGCTCCTCGACTCCGAGTTCCCGACCGCGGCGCTGCTCGGCTCGCTCCACGCCGCCGAGCACACGCAGATCGCGGTCCTGCCGCTGCTCGCGATGTGCGACCGCTGGGACATCGGCGGCCTGTCGACGAACCTGCACGTCCAGACCGGGCACCCCACGATCTTCATCTACGACGGACACCCGGGAGGAGTCGGGATCACGCTGCAGGGCTTTCGCGCCTTCGAGGCGCTCGTCGCCGACGCGCACCGGCTCATCGTCGAGTGCCCGTGCGAGTCGGGCTGTCCCTCGTGCGTGCAGTCGCCCAAGTGCGGGAACCTCAACGAGCCGCTGTCGAAGGCCGGCGCGGCCGAGGTCATGGCGCGCATGCTCGCGCGCGCGTAGCGCGCAAGATCGCGGGCGCGCGTCCCGAGCGCCCGGGGCGCGGCCGATCCTGCCGGCAGCATGGACCGGCGCAGCGCGCTCTGGCTCGCGGCGGCCGTCCCGGCCCTCGCGCCGGGCGCCGCGGCGGCGGCCGGCCCCGCGGGTGGGGCGGTCGCGCCGACGCTCGGGGGCGGCACGCCGTACGGAGCGCCGCGAGCCGGCCCATCGACCCACTCCCGCTGCTGCGGGTGTGGGGCGGGTAACCGCGCGCCCCGTGTCCGGTACGTCGGGCATGGGCACCGGCGCGCCCGACGAGCTGCGGGCGCTGAGCGCGCTGGCCTTCGGCGAGCTGCGGCTCGGGGTCGGCGGAATCGCGAGCCTGCACGGCGCGATCGCGGACCGAGCGTTCCGCGGCGCCGGACCGGCCCGCGCGACGCACGACGCGATCGCGGGCGGCGTCTATGCGGCGGTGGGCGCCGGTACCGTGGCCGGACGGCTCGCCGCCGACGGGGCGCTCGCGCTGCGCGGCCCGAGCGGCCGCGCGGTGTCGCGGACGCCGCGCGGCGCCGGCCTGATCGCCGTGCTGACCGGCCTGCGAGGCGACGCGCTCGCCCGCGAGGCCAGCGCGCTGCACGAGCCGATGAGCGTGCGCGTGGACGGCCGGCCCGTCGCGGTCGAGCGGGCGGCGCTCGCGGCCTCGTTCCCGTCGGCGTCGGAGCGGGTGGTCCTCTTCGCCCACGGGCTCTTCGAGAGCGAGCACGCGTGGGGCGGCGTCTTCGGCGACGCGCTCGCGAGCGAGCTGGGCTGGACGCCGATGGCGCTGCGCTACAACAGCGGCCTGCACATCTCCGAGAACGGCCGCGAGCTCGACGCGCTGCTGGCCGCTCTCGTCGGGGCGTGGCCCGTGCCCGTCGCGCGGATCGCGCTGGTCGGGCACTCGATGGGCGGCCTCGTGGCGCGCAGCGCCGCCCACCACGGCGCCCGCGCCGAGTCCGGCTGGACGCCGCTCGTCTCCGACGTGGTCTCGCTCGGCACGCCGCACCTCGGCGCGCCCCTGGCCCAGGCGATCCACGTGGCGAGCGCGGCGCTCGCCGAGGTCCCCGAGACGCGCCCGCTCGCCGGGCTGCTGCGCCGGCGCAGCTCGGGGATCCGCGACCTGCGGGGCGGCTCGCTCGTCGACGCCGACTGGGCCGGCAACGATCCCGACGCGCTGCGTGCCGCTGCTCGCAGCGAGGTTCCGCTGCTCCCGGGCGCCACGCACACGTTCGTCAGCGCGACGGTCACGCGCCGGGCCGGCCACCCGGTCGGCCGCCTCGTCGGCGACGGGCTCGTCCTGAGCGCAAGCGCCGAGGCACGGCGCCTGGGCTTCGACGTCGAGCTCCTGCACGTGGGCGCGGCGCATAACCTCGCGCTCCTGCGCCACCCGGCCGTCCTCGCCCTGCTGCGCGAGCGTCTGGCCTGAGCGTTCAGCGCGCGAGGACGCGGCGCGCGGCCGCCAGGCGCTCGGCCTCGAGTACATCGCGCTGGGATCGGGCCCGCGCGATGAGCCGGTCGAGGTCCGCGCTCTGAAGCGGCGGATGCTCGGCGGCGATCTCCGCGAGCGCCGTCCACAGCGCGAGCTTGCCGGTGATGCCGAGCATCAACGTCTCGAGGGCGAGGAAGCGCCCGACCTCGGAGCCACCGGACGTCGCGCCGGAGAACTTCACCCGACTCGCCTTCTCCGCGACCCACGTGACCGCCTGCTTGAGGGCGCTCTTCTGCGTCCCGAGCTGCTCCATGAGCGCGAGCAGGGTCTCGCGGTCCTCCTCGATCTCGGCGACGATCGTGGTCATCACCTGGCCGAGCGCGGTTCCCTTGGACCGGTCGCGGATCTGCTTCGCCAGCTCCAATCCGAACGTCGAGCCGCCCAGGTGATCGTTGAGGTAGACGTCCAGCGCGCTGCGAGCCATCGTCGCGTACTACCCGCGATCGGCCGCGGTACCCTGATCGGCCCAGCGGCGAGATAGCTCAGCTGGTAGAGCACACGACTGAAAATCGTGGTGTCCCCGGTTCGAGTCCGGGTCTCGCCATTTGAGCGCCGGAATCCGGCATGGGGCGCGAGTCTCTAGTTGTAGGTCGAATGGTGCGCCGGGTTGTGGCGTGCGTACACGAAATGATCGTGGTGCCCCGCGTCGAGTCGCGATCGATGTCGGGCGTGAAACGCCTGCAATACCGCCTTTGTTGGCGCCGCCGGGCGACAGCCGGTGTGGGCGGAAACGGCCGGTGGGCCTTCAGGTCTGTTTGGCGGGCCGAGGTGTCCCTGCCCTCACGACTCCGCTGCAGAGCAGCTCGAGCACGATGCGACGGGTCCTTGCGCCGAGCGAGATCGCGGCCTAGCTGCAGCAGCAACTCGGCCAGCGGATCGCCGCGCATCTCGTCGGCCTCTCGGACACACGCCAGCTTGGGCGCTGCTCGTGCGCCGATGGCCCGGCTCCGTCGCAGGTGACCGAGCGTCACTTGCGCGAGGCCTACAAGGTCGTGCGGATGATCGCCGAGGTCTACGACGCCACGATCGCGAAGGCGTGGCTGTTCGGAAAGAACGCGCGACTGGATGACGAGGCGCCAGTCGAGCTTATTCAGATGCTGGGTCCCCGACTCGGACGTCCTGCGATCTGGCGGCGCGCATACAGGTGCGTGCTGATCGTGCGATCCGAGAGGTGCAGGGCCGTCCTGATGTTTCGCCGACTCCTTTCGAGCAAGGGATCATGCGATCGTGCGATGAGGCGGGGTCGAGCGGCCTGCACAATCGGGCGCGTGGACGAGAACGTGATCATCGGTGACGACGGAAAGCCGCGCTGTGCGTGGGCGGGGGCCGGCGACACCGCCTTCAGCCGATACCACGACGAGGTCTGGGGCACGCGCACGGACGACGAGTCGGCGCTGTTCGAGGCGCTCACGCTGGGGGTGTTCGAGGCCGGGCTCAGCTGGTCGGTCGTGTTCGGCAAGCGGGACGCGTTCCGGAGCGCCTTCCACGACTTCGACGTCGAGCAGGTCGCGGCGATGTCGGAGCGCGACGTCGACCGGCTGCTGCAGGATCCCTCGATCGTCCGCAACCGCGCCAAGATCCGGGCCACCATCGACAACGCGCGCGCGATGCGGTCCGCCTCGCCGAGCCTCGCGGCGCTCGCGAGGACCTACGAGAGCACACGAGACCGTGCGCCGCGGTCCATCGCAGACCTCCCGACGTCGACGTCGCAGGCCGACGCGTTCGCCAAGCAGTTGAAGGCGCAGGGGTACCGCTTCGTGGGAGGGACGAGCGTGTACGCGTTCATGCAGAACGTCGGCGTGGTCAATGACCACGTCCGTGGCTGCTTCCGAGCCATCGACCACAGCTCACGCCCGACCACGCCCGGTTGAACCGGAAGCTACGAGCGCGCGGTCGGCTGCTCGCGGGACAGATCGACGGCCAGCTCGACTGCGCCCGCTCCGCTGCTGAGGACGCGGGTGTGCCCGAGATCGGCGAGCAGCTGCCGCATCGCGCGGTTGTGGACGACCATCAGCGCAGTGAAGCGGGTGATGCCCTCCTCACGGGCGCGATCGGCAAGCCCACGCATCAGGGCCTTGCCGACTCCGCGACCCTGCCAGGACTCGAGTACTGAGACGGCGATCTCGGCGCTGTCGCGGCGCTCCCGGTCCCGGATGTAGCGGGCGACGCCGACGCTCCGGCCGCTCTCGGGATCGAATGCCACGACCGCCTCGTGGTCGTGGTGGTCGACCTCGGTCAGGTAGCGGAGCTCGGCGGCGGTCAGCGGCCCGTGCGGACTCAAGAAACGGCGGTAGACCGCCTCTCCGCTGCTCAGCTCGACCGCAGACGCGAGGTCAGCCTTGTCGCCTGCCTCGATCGGCCGGATCTCGAGCCGCATCGACTCGGGGGCTCCGCTCAGCCCGACCACCACTTCCGCTCGAGTGCGGCGTCCGTCCGCCCGGTGCGATCGAGTGCGTCCAGCTCGGCCATGTCCTCTGGCGAGAGCGCGAAGTCGAAGATCCGCGCGTTCTCCTCGATTCGGTCCCGGTGCGTCGACTTGCTCACGACAGGGACGCCGCGCTGGACGCACCAGCGCAGCAGAACCTGCGCCGGCGTGCGGTTCAGCCGCTGCGCGATCGCGCCGACCACCGGGTCCCCCAGGTGGCCACCGGTGCCGAGGGGGCTGTATGCCTCGAGCGCGACGTTGTGCCGCGCGCACGCGCGCGCGAGCCTCTCGCGGTAGGCGAACGGGTTGAGCTGGATCTGGTCGACGACCGGCGGCGTGCTCGCCATCGCCATCACCTCGCCCAGCTCGACGGCACTGAAGTTCGAGACGCCGATCGATCGGGTGTAGCTGCGCTCGCACGCGTGCTCCATCTCCGGCCACGCCCAGGTCGCGCCCCCTTGGGGCCAGTGGACCAGATAGAGGTCGACGTAGTCGACGCCGAGCCGCTCGATGCTGCGGGCGGCTTCTCTGAGGGGGTCGCGCCGGTCGGGCTGGAACTTCGTCGTGATGAACACCTCGTCGCGCGCGATGCCGCTCTCGCGCAGCGCCCGGCCGACGCTCGCCTCGTTTCCGTACGCCTGCGCGGTGTCGAT
>DATNGY010000186.1:0-7461 GCA_035605735.1 Solirubrobacteraceae bacterium | reverse complement strand
ATCTACACGCTCTTCGGCTCGGCCGTCGCGAGCGCCCGCGGCACCCGGCGGCTGATCGGCGTGGCCGCCCAGGGCATGACCGCATGTCCGTGCGCCCAGCAGATCGTCGCCGGCCACGCGCGCGAGCGCCTCCACGACGACGGCTTCTCAGACGACGAGGTCACGCGGATCCTCGACGCCGTGCCCGTGGCCACGCACAACCAGCGCGGCCTCGGGACGCTGCACGTCGGCTGCCCCGAGTCGTGCACGCGCGACATCGACGCGGCCGTGCTGCTCGAGATCGTCGAGGGCTCGATGTCGAGCGAGATCTACGAGCTCATGAAGCGCTCCGACGAAGGCGCGGTGGTCGAGAAGGCGCACCGCCGGCCGCGCTTCGTCGAGGACTGCGTGCGCGAGATGGTCGCGGGCGTCGTCGAGCGCCTGGGCGACCTCGGCGAGGAGCACTTCGTCTCCGCCCGCCAGGAGAACCTCGAGACGATCCACCAGCACAACGTCGTCGCGGAGCGCTTCGGGCTGCTCGGGGAGCTGCGCCACGAGCTCGCCTCGGGCGAGCACCTGCCCTACCACACGTCGATGCGCGAGTGGCTCGACCGGGCCGGGCGCGACTGACGAGCTACGTGGGCGCTCGGTCCTCGAGCGCGCGGTAGCTCTCGCGCCACGGGCGCACGCGCTCGATCGCCGCGCTCGCGGCGAGCACGTCGGCGTCGGCGAACCGGCGGCCGACGATCTGGAGGCCGACCGGCAGCCCGCCGGCGAAGCCCGCCGGCACCGACGCGGCCGGGTGGCCCGTGAAGTTGAAGAGGTAGGTCGGGCACCAGCCGATGAGCTCGTCGACCGCGACGCCCTCGACCGTTCCCGGGCCGACGGTGTTGCCGTCGTCGCCGTTGTCGACCGGCAGCGCCGACAGCGTCGGGCCGACGATGAGGTCGTAGGAGGCGAAGACCGACTGGACCGCGTCGAAGACCTCGGTCCGCAGGACCTGATCGTCCGCGATGTCCAGCGCGGTCAGCGCGTACCCGCGCTCCAGCCGCGCGCGATACTGCGGCGGCAGGTCGTCGGGATGGTCGCGCACGAGGTCGATGCCCTCGGCCTTGAGCCCCTCGATTGCCGCGACGTTGATGGGCAGGATCAGCCGGCACCAGAGGTCGGATAGCTCGCGCTGGTCGCGCCGTAGGCCGAGCGTCACCTCCTCGACGTGCGCGCCGGCCTCCTCGAACGCGCGGACGGCCTCGCGGACGACGGCGTCGACGCGGCGGTCGAACGGGAAGACGTCGTATCCCGGCGTGTAGGCGAGACGCAGGCCGGCGATCGAGCGGCGCGGGGCGCCGGTGAGGTCCGTTGGGGCGTCGACGACGTAGGGGTCGCGGAGGTCGAAGCCCGCGAGCGCGCTGCGCACGAGCGCGGCGTCCTCGACGGTGCGCGTCAGCGGCCCCTCGAAGAGGAACGGATCGGTGCCCCCGAACGCGTTCGGGCGCGTGATGAAGGGCACGCGCCCGAACGACGGCTTCAGCCCGTAGACCCCGCACCACGAGGCGGGGATGCGGATCGAGCCGCCGCCGTCGGTGCCCTCGGCGAACGGAAGCAGCCCGTCGGCGACCGCTGCCGCGCATCCGCCCGATGAGCCGCCCGTGTTCTTGTCGGTGTCGAACGGGTTGCGACTCGGCCCGAAGAGCGGGTTGTCGCACGTGCCGCGGAAGCCCATCACTGGGCTGTTGCCCTTGCCGACGAGGATCGCGCCGGCGGCCTCCGCCCGCTCGGCGAACGCGCAGCGCGCGTCGACGGTGTAGTCGCGGAGGGCCGGGATACCGCCGAACGTCGCTGGCCAGCCGGGCTTGAAGTCGAAAAGGTCCTTGATCGCGGCCGGCACGCCGTGCAGCGGGCCGAGCTCGGCGCCGCTCGTGACCGCGCGCTCGGCTTCCCGCGCGGCTGCGCGCGCCTCCTCGAAGGCGGTGAAGACGAGCGCGTTGAGGCTCGGGTTGCGCGCCTCGATGCGCGCGATCGTCGCGTCCATGACCTCGACCGGCGAGAGCTCGCGGCGCCGGATGCGGCCCGCGAGCTCGGTGGCGGTCGTGGAGGCGAGGTCGCCCACACGCCTCTTCCTACCCGGCCGCCGCCGTCGCCATCAGTCGCGGGGGGCGGTCGCGGCGCGGCGCGTCACCCCGACCGAGGCGACGACGACGAGCGCGATCGCGACGACGTCGCGCGTCGAGAGCCGCTGGCCGAGCACGGCGAGCCCCGCGAGCGCCGCGACGGCCGGCTCCAGCGACATCAGCACGCCGAAGACGTGCGCGGGCAGCGTCCGCAGCGCCTCGGTCTCCAGCGAGTACGGCAGGACCGAGGAGAGCACGGCGACCGCCGCGGCGATCGCGAGCGTCGCCGGCTGCAGCAGGGCGGAGCCGCCCACCGCGAGCCCCGGCACGAGCGGGACGAGGACACCGACCGCCATCGCCAGCGCGAGCCCGTCGCGGCCGGCGAAGACGCGCCCGGCGCGCTGGGCGATGAGGATGTAGGCGGCCCAGCACGCCGCCGCGACGAGCGCGAACGCGACGCCGACCGCGTCGGTCCCGCTCCGACCGGGGTCCGCGAGCAGGACGACCCCGCCCGCCGCGAGCGCCGCCCACGCGAGGTCCAGCCGCCGGCGCGAGAGCGCGACCGCGAGGCCGAGCGGGCCGGCGAACTCGATCGTCACGGCCACGCCGAGCGGGATGCGGTCGATCGCCTCGTAGATGCAGAGGTTCATGGCGCCGAGCACCAGCCCGAAGACCGCGACGAGGCGCCACTCGAAGGCCGGCCGGCCCTCCAAGCGCGGCCGCGTGATCGCGAGCAGGATGACCCCGGCCCAGGCCAGGCGCAGGAACGCAGCGCCGGCCGCGCCGACGTCGTCGAAGAGCGTCGCCCCGATCGACGCGCCGACCTGCACCGACGTGATCGCGGCGAGGACCAGGGCCACGGCTCCAGCCGCCGACCGGTCCTGGACAGCCACTGGCTCCAGACCACGGTCGCCGCTGCGCATCGCCCGTGACGTTAGCCGCGCGCCGGCGGGGCGCGCGTCGTAGCGGCGGTGCGGGCCCTGAGAAGGTCGTGCGGGGGGGAGTGGTCAGTTGGGCGTCCGTATGCGCCCTAGCGACCACTCGGGCCTGCGCGCGCGAGCGCCTAGGCGCCCGCCGGCGCGGGCTCGAGGCACGCCGCGTCCCGGTCGAGGTCGCGGGCCACGCGCCGCGCGACCGCGCCCTGGAGCTCCTCGTCGTCGCGGAGGCGCGCGAGCTCAGCGCGCTCGGTGCCGACGAGGTCGTGGATGACGGCCCAGAACGCCGGCGTGAGCTCGGGGTCGCCGACGACGCGCTCGAGCAGCGCCTCGTGCTCGCGCATCCGCGCCAGACGCTCCTCGTAGTGCGCCCGCACGCGCGCAGTGAGCGCGGGATCGAGGTTGCGCGCGGCCGCCGCCGTGTCGAGGCGGTCCAGCGCGGCCTGCGCGGCGCGCGTGCGGGCCTCGGCCTCCTGCAGCAGCGAGGCCGCGGCCACGCCGTCCATGCCCAGCCCTTCGCCCACCCGCCCGGCGGTGCTCCCCGGCTCCGTGCGCAGGTGCACCTCGGGCACGATCCACGCGATCGCGAACGCGACCAGGCAGAGTGGAACCGCGGTGAGGAAGACCGGGTGTAGAGCGCTCGCATAGGCCTCGACGTAGCCCGACCTCGCCGCGGCGGGCAGCGCCTTGAGCGCGTCCGGGCTGACGCGCGTTCCCGCCGGCAGCCCGCCCCCGCCGCCGCCGACCGCGGCGAGCTCGCTCGCCAGACGGTTGGCGAAGATCGTCCCGAGGATCGCGGTTCCGATCGCCCCACCGATCGACCGGAAGAACGTCGCGCCCGACGTCGCAATGCCGACGTCGCGCGGGGCGACGCTGTTCTGCACGGCGATGATGAGGACCTGCATGACGCACCCGAGGCCGAGGCCGAGCACGAGCATCGACCCGTAGACGAAGGCCATCGACGTCTCCACCTGCAGGCGCGAGAGCAGAAACATCCCGACCGCCATTACGGCGGTGCCCACGATCGGGAAGACCTTGTAGCGCCCGAGCCGCGTCACGAGCGCGCCCGAGCCGATCGACGTCACCAGCACGCCGGCCATGAGCGGGAGCAGCTCCAGCCCCGACTCGGTTGCGTTGGAGCCGCGCACGACCTGCAGATACTGGGGCAGGAAGATGACGCCGCCGAAGAGCGCGAAGCCGACGATGAAGCCGATCGCGCTCGTCGTCGCGAAGACCTTGTTGGCGAGGAGCGAGAGCGGCACGATCGGCTCCGCAGCGCGGCGCTCGGCCGCGAGGAAGAGCGCGAGCCCGACGGCCGCGAGCCCGAAGAGCCCGACGATCCGCGCCGACCCCCACGGATAGGACGTCCCGCCCCAGCTCACGGCGAGGACGAGGCTCGAGACGCCGAGCGTGAGCAGCGCGGCCCCGAGCCAGTCGATGCGCACGCGGCCGCGCTCGGCCGGCACGGTCAGTGCAACGGAGGTCATGACGAGCGCGAGCGCGCCGAGCGGCAGGTTGACGTAGAAGACCCAGCGCCAGGAGATGCTGTCGACGAGGAAGCCGCCGAGCAGCGGCCCGGCGACGCTGGCGAGGCCGAAGACGCCGCCGAAGAGCCCCGAGTACTTCCCACGCTCGCGCGGCGAGACGACGTCGGCGATGATCGCCTGCGAGGTGACGATCAGCCCGCCCCCTCCGAGCCCCTGCAGGCCGCGGAAGAGGATCAGCTCGGTCATGCTCTGCGAGAGCCCACAGAGCGCCGAGCCGACGAGGAAGATGACGATCGCGACCTCGAAGATGAGCTTGCGCCCGACGAGGTCGCCGAGCTTTCCGTAGAGGAGCGCCGAGACCGTCGAGGTCAGCAGGTATGCGGTGACCACCCACGAGACGTGCTCGAGCCCCCCGAGCTCGCCGGTGATCGTCGGCAGCGCCGTCGAGACGATCGTCTGGTCGAGCGCCGCGAGCAGCATGCCCAGCAGCAGTGCCGCGAGCACGAGCCGGAAGCGCCCGGCGTCGAGCCTCTCAACCGGCGTGGGCGTCGCGGCGACGGCGCTCATCGGCGAGCGGAAGCGGCCGCCGGGACCGGCGCCCGGCGGCCATTATCCGCTTACTCAGCAGCTGAAGCTCAGAGCCTGCGGCCCTCCGTCCCGTGCGCGCAGATCTGGTAGATGACGATGATGCAGAGCGCGAACACCGCCAGCGACCAGAACGGATACGCCGGGATCGACAGGAGCGCGGCGATCGCGCCCAGCGCGGCGACGCCCACGCCGACGATGCGGCCGTAGAGCCCGCCGGCCCAGATCGAGAACGCGGCGAAGAGCTGCAGGACGCCGAGGATCAGCGAGACCCAGCCCCAGGTGTTGAGACCGCTGAGGATGTAGTGGGTGTTGTGCACGAAGAAGTTCGCGTTCCCGATCGCGGCGATCCCGTAGATCACGTTGAGCGTTCCGAGAACGAGCAGCATCACCCCGGCGAAGGTCACCCAGCCCGAGCTCTCGTCGGGCGGGTAGGGCGGCCGGACCGCGGTCGGGCCGGCCTGCTGTGAGGAAGACGGAGAGGTCGACATGAGCAGAGCGTCGCTCCGCCGGGGGCGGCGACGCAATGCTGCGGCCATGCGGGGTGACGGGGGTGCCTGCACACCCGGTCAGATCGGCGCCGGGGTGCATGCATCCCCGCTGGCACGGGGGCCGGCGCCCGGCGTGACGCAGGCGCCCCCTACTGCCCGCGCGCGCCGCACACGAGACGCTCAGCTCCTGCGATGCTCGACCGAGCGCCACCCCACGAGGTCGCGGTCCTGATCGTCGACGACCAGCGCTTCTTCCGCGACGCCGCACGCGACGTGATCGTCGCGCTGCCCGGCTTCCGGGCGGTAGCCGAGGCCGAGTCCGGGCCCGAGGCCGTCGCGGCCGTCGACGAGCTGCTCCCCGACCTCGTCCTCCTCGACGTGCGCATGCCGGGCATGGACGGCATCCAGACCGCGCGCAAGATCACCGGCGAGCATCCCGATACCGTCGTCGTGCTCGTCTCGGCCGAGGACGTGGCCGGCCTGCCCTCGTCCGCGCACCGCTGCGGCGCGGCGGCGCTCGTCTCGAAGTCGGAGTTCGGGCCGTCGCTCCTGCGCGACCTCTGGAGGCGCCTGGGCTCCTCTCAGAGAGCCGGGTGAGGGATCGTGCCCGCGACGCTCGTGCCGCGTCCCGCGGCGGAGGTCACGACGAGCGTGCCGCCCGCCGCCGCGACGCGGTCGCGCATGTTCACGAGCCCGCGCCCGCCCGTGAGCTCGCCGGCCTCGAAGCCGCAGCCGTCATCGCTCACGCTGAAGCGCAGGGCGTCGCCGTCGCTGACGACGATCGCGAGCGCCTTCGCGTTCGCGTGCTTGGCCGCGTTCTGCATCGCCTCCAGGCAGCAGAAGTAGACGGCGGCCTCGATCTGCGGTGGCTGGCGACCGACGTCGGTGATCGCCACGCTGGCCGGCACCGGCGAGTGACGCGCGGCCGCGCGCAGCGCGTCGTCGAGGCCGCCGCCGATGAGCAGGGCCGGGTAGACGCCGTGGGCGAGGGCGCGCACCTCGTCGAGCGCCTCCCCGACGTCCTCGCCCAGTTGGTGCAGCTGATCGGCGTCGGGCAAGCCCTGGCTGCACGAGAGCTCCTCGGCGAGCTCGAGCTTGATGCGCAGCGCCACGAGGCGCTGCTGCGCGCCGTCGTGGAGGTCGCGCTCGATGCGCCGGCGCTCGTCGTCGGCCGCAGCGACGATGCGCTCGCGCGACCGCCGCAGCTCGTGCAGCGACGCCTCGACCTGCGCGGCGAGGCGCTGGTTCGTCAGGCCCATGACCGCGAACGAGCCGATGGCCTCGACGAAGCCCCGCTCCTCGGTCCATGCCTCGTCGTGCACTATCGCCGCCACCTCGTTCCCCGCGACGCAGATGACCGTCACGTCGCGTCCCGCCCCCGGCGGCGGGAGCGAGACCGGGCCCCCCGCGTCGTCGAACCAATCGCGGTGGCCGCCCCGGTAGATCACCTCGAGGCTCGGATCGTCGAGGGCGTCGGCCAGCAGCCCGGTGAGCTGCTCGGGCGTGGGGCCGGCCTGGAGCCGCGGGGCGAGGCGGTAGAGGGCCGCGCCCATGGTGGCGCGCCGCTGCGCCGCGCCGACGAGGAACGCGATGGCGACGATCGGGAGGCCGGCGGCGAGGACCCAGAGCGTCGTCACGACCGACTCGGGCGCCGCGTCCGAGCGCCGCAGGGCGAACGCGACCGGCAAGAGGACGGCGTGGAGCGCGGCGGCGACGAGGACGGGGGCGAGCGTCCGCCGCATCGGCGGCGTCGCGCGCACGATGCGCTGGATGATGCGCAGGGCCACGGCCGCGTAGAGCGCGGAGGCGAGGACCTCCCGGAGCGGCACGACGACGTCGCCCACCCAGCCCGGCTCGGGCGTAACGACCTGGA
>DATNGY010000185.1:0-5920 GCA_035605735.1 Solirubrobacteraceae bacterium | reverse complement strand
AGATGATCGTCATGCCGGCGAGCAGGATCGACAGCGCGATCTCGTTCGGCGTCTTGCGCCGCTCGGCCCCCTCGACGAGGGCGATCATGCGATCGAGGAAGGACTGGCCGGGCTCCTGCGTGATCTCGACGACGAGGCGGTCCGAGAGCACCCGCGTGCCGCCGGTGACCGCGCTGCGGTCGCCGCCGGACTCGCGGATGACGGGCGCCGACTCGCCCGTGATCGCCGACTCGTCGACGGACGCGATGCCCTCGGTGACCGTGCCGTCGCCGGGGATGACCTCCCCGGCCTCGACGACGACGACGTCGCCGCGGCGCAGGTCGGCGGCCTGGCACGTCGACCCGTCCTCGCGCCGCGCGGTCGTCGTCGTGCGCATCGCGCGCAGCGTGTCGGCCTGCGCCTTGCCGCGGCCCTCGGCGAGCGCCTCGGCCAGGTTGGCGAAGACCACCGTCAGCCACAGCCAGATCGCGACCGTGAACGTGAACCAGGCCGGCTCGTCGCCGCCGCCGAGCGGCGCGCCGCCGAAGAGCTGGATGAGCCAGGCGGCGGTCGTGATGACCGCGCCGAGCTCGACGACGAACATGACCGGGTTGCGGACCTGCACGCGCGGGTCGAGCTTGCGCAGCGAGGCGAGCAGCGCCGGCCACAGGAGCTCGGTGGACAACAGCGAAGAGCGTGCGGTCATCGGAGCCGGCTGAGGGCGAGGTTGAGCTCGGTCACGTTCACGCCCGGCTCGCCGAGCACGCCGAGCGCGCGGCCGTCGGTGTGCTCGGCGGCGAGGCGCTGCACGCGGGCGAGCGGGAGCCGCCGGACGCGGGCGACGCGGTTGGCCTGGATGCGGGCGTTGGCCTCGGAGATCTGCGGATCGACACCCGAGGCCGAGGTCGTCACGGCGTCGACCGGCACGCGCCGCGCGGTGAGGCCCGGCGTGTACGGGCGCTCGAGGCGCAGGTAGGCGCCGAGCGCGTCGCGGTAGAAGTCGCGGGCGCTCGCGTCGTTGGGGCCGCGGTTGGAGAAGGCCGTCGAGGCGGCGTTGTAGTCGGTCTGCGACGGGCGCGGCTGGAAGTAGCGGGGGTTGGGGCGCGTGATCGGGTTGCCGTCGGCGTCCTTGCGACCGGTGTCGATGACGAAGCCCTGGGCGAGCAGCCGCGAGCCGACGACGCTGCCGTCGACCTTCAGCTGTGAGCCGTTCGCGCGCCCGTGGAACGCGACCTGGGACACGCCCGTGATCGCGAGCGGGTACGCGACACCGAGCAGCGCGGTGAAGAAGAGGACGGCGATGACGGCGGTGACGAGCGTCTTGCGCATCTAGAAGAGGCGGTCGGTGAGCCCCTGGACGACGGGGCCCAGCAGGAGTGCGGGGAAGAACGTCAGCGCGCCGACGATGACCACGACGGAGACGAGCAGGCCGACGAACGTCGGCGTGTCGGTCCGCAGCGTCCCGAGGCCGGCGGGGGCGGCGCGCTTGGAGAGCAGCGAGCCCGCGATGGCGAGCACGATGAGGATCGGCGCGAAGCGCGCGATGAGCATGGCCAGGCCGCCGAGGAGGTCGGCGAACGTGATCCCGAACGCGCCCAGGTTGCCGGGCTTGGGCTGGACGTAGCCGGTGTAGCCGGCGAACGCCGAGCCGTTGTTGTTCGCCTGCGAGGCGTAGGCGTAGAGCGTCTCCGAGAAGCCCTGCGGCCCGGAGGCGACGATCGACGGCGCGCCGTACTTCGTCGCGACGGCCAGCGCGCTCGTCACGAGCACGACGAGCGGCGTGAAGAGCGTTCCGAGCGCCACGAGCTTGATCTCGCGCGCCTCGATCTTCTTGCCCAGGTACTCCGGCGTGCGCCCGACCATCAGGCCGCCGATGAAGACGGCGAGCAGGACGAAGAGCAGCATCGAGTAAAGGCCGGTGCCGACGCCGCCGAAGATCGTCTCCGACATCGACAGGTTCGCGAACGGCACGAGGCCGCCGAAGCCGGTGAGCGACTCCAGCGCGGCGTTGACCGCCCCGCAGGACGTGACGGTCGTGACGACCGTCCAGAGGCTCGAGTTCGCGATGCCGAAGCGCTGCTCCTTGCCCTCGAGGTTCCCGCCGGTCGAGCCGTCGAAGGCGGCGGTGTGCAGGCCGGCGGCGTGCTGGGCCGGCGTGCCGTGCTGCTCTGCGACGTAGCAGACGATCACCCCGGCGACGAAGACGATCGCCATGGCCGCGAAGATCGCGTCGCCCTGGCGGCGCGAGCCGACCATGCGCCCGTAGGTCGCGGTCAGCGAGACGGGGATCACGAGGATGAGGAAGAGCTCGAGGAAGTTCGAGATCCCGTTGGGGTTCTCGAACGGCATCGCCGAGTTGACGTTGAAGAAGCCGCCGCCGTTCGTCCCGAGCTCCTTGATGACCTCCTGCGAGGCGACCGGGCCGAGCGCGAGCTGCCCGCTCCCGCCGGCGATGCCCTTGACGTTGACGTAGGAGCCGAGCGTCTGGATGACGCCCTGCGAGACGAGCACGAGCGCGCCGACGATCGCGATCGGCAGCAGCAGGTAGAGCAGCGCGCGCGTGAGATCGACCCAGAAGTTGCCGATCGTGCCCTCCGGCGCGCCGAGCTGCGCACCGCGGCGGTGCGCGATGGCGCGAATCAGCGCGACGGCGACGACGATGCCGACGCCGGCGGAGATGAAGTTCTGCACCGCCAGGCCGGCCATCTGGCTGAAGTACGACATCGTCGTCTCGCCGACGTAGTACTGCCAGTTCGTGTTCGTCACGAACGACGAGGCCGTGTTGAACGTCACGTCCCAGGTGCCCGAGTGAAAGCCTTCGGGGTTCCACGGGTGCAGGGTCTGCGTGCGCAGGATCAGGTAGAGCGCGAGCCAGAACGCCGCCGAGAGCGCGAGCAGCGAGCCGGCGTAGAGCTTCCAGCTCTGACCGCGTGCGGGATCGACGCGCAAGACGCGGTACGTGAGGCGCTCGAGCGGCGCAACGACCGGGCTGATCAGGACGCGCTGGCCGGTGAAGACCTTCGCCATGTAGCCGCCGAGCAGCGGTCGCACGGCGACGAGGACGGCGCAGAAGATCGCGATCTGGAGCAGGCCCTGGGCCATCGCGTCAAAAGCGCTCGCCGCGCAGGAGCGCGTAGAGCAGGTAGGCGACGACGGCGACCGAGACGATCAGGCCGAAGATGTCCGCCCCCTTCATACGCGGTCGAGCCCCGGGATCAGGGCCAGCAGCAACGCGAAGGTGACGACGGCGATGAGGATGGCGACGGCGTCCACGCACGCAATCGTGGGGGCCGTTGCGTGCAGATCGCGTGGAGAACCGGCGCCGCACCGTCAAGATCCCGTGAAGATGCCCGGGCGCCACAAGGTCTTCGTCGGGATGGCGGCCGGTGTCGGCAAGACGTTTCGCATGCTGGAGGAGGGCCACGCGGAGGCCGACGCCGGCCGCGACGTCGTCGTGGGGCTGCTCGAGACGCACGGGCGCGACGCGACCGCGGCGCTTGCCGAGGGCCTCGAGCTCGTGCCGCGCCGCACGGTCGAGCGCCGGGGCATGGTCCTCGAGGAGATGGACCTGCCCGGCGTGCTCGCGCGCGCGCCCGAGCTCGCGCTCGTCGACGAGCTCGCACACACGAACGTCCCCGGCGTCGAGCATCCCAAGCGCTTCGAGGACGTCGCCGACCTGCTCGAGGCCGACATCGACGTCTTCTCGACGATGAACGTGCAGCACCTCGAGAGCCTCAACGATCAGGTGGCCGAGCTCACGGGCGTGCGCGTCCGCGAGACGGTGCCCGACGCGGTGCTCGGGGAAGCCGACGAGATCGTGCTCATCGACCTCACGCCCGAGGCGCTGCTCACGCGCCTGCGCGACGGCAAGATCTATCCGGCCGCGCGGGTGCCCGCCGCGCTCGGCGGCTTCTTCCGGATCGAGAACCTCCAGGCCCTGCGCGAGGTCGCGCTGCGCGAGGTCGCCGAGGACGTCGAGGCCAAGCGCCTCGTGCGCGACCCGCTGGACGCGCGCGAGGAGCGCCTCTTCGGCTCGCCCGACCCGCTCGCCGTCGGCGAGCGGCTCCTCGCGCTGGCCAAGCTCGACCCGAGCTCCGAGCGCGTCGTACGACGCGCGTGGCGCTCGGCCCAGCGACTCTCCGCCGAGCTCGACATCCTCGTCGTCCGCCACCCCGGCGCCGAGCCCACCGCGCGCGAGCGCGAGCGGCTGGAGAACCTGCGCCGGCTGGCGGCGGTCCTCGGCGCGCGCCTCATCGTGGAGGAGCACGACGACGTCGCCGAGGCCGCCGCCCGCGTCGCCCGCGAGCGCGGCTCGACGTACGTCATGCTCGGGACCCCATCGCCGCGTCGGGGGCTCGGTCGGCTGGGCGATCCGCTCCCCATGCGGCTCGCGCGGCTGCTGCCCGACGTCGACGTGCGCATGGTGGCCGACCGCGGCCGCGCGCCCGGCCGCGATTCGCGTTCGCGCGAGGAAGAGGTCAGGCGGGCGTGACCGCTCGTCTCGTCGCGCCGAGCGTGGTCGCCGCCCTCGCCGTGGTCGCATGCGGAGGCGGCGGGGACACGCGCGACGGGCGCGCCGCCGCCGCGCGCGTGACGACCGTCGCCACGGGCCTGCGGGTGCCGTGGGGGCTCGCCTTCCTCCCCGGCGGCGATGCCCTGGTCGCCGAGCGGGATACCGGCCGGATCGTGCGCATCGCCGCGACGGGCGGGCGCCGGCGGACCGTCATGCGCGTGCCCGGCGTCGCCGGCGGGACCGGCGGCGAGGGCGGACTGCTCGGCCTCGCGGTCGCTCCGACCTACGCGCGCGACCGGCTCGTCTACGCCTACTACACGACGGCGCGCGACAACCGCATCGCCCGCTTCCGCCTCGGCGGCCGCGTCCACCCGATCGTGACCGGCCTGCGCGCCGGGCTCATCCACGACGGCGGGCGGATCGCGTTCGGGCCCGACGGCAAGCTCTACGCGGGCGTCGGCGAGGCCGGCGCCGCCCGGCTCGCGCAGGATCCGGGCGCGCGCAACGGCAAGATCCTGCGCATGAACCCGGACGGGAGCGCGCCGCCGGACAACCCGCGCCGCGGCTCGCTCGTCTGGAGCTCGGGCCGCCGCAACGTCCAGGGCCTCGCCTGGGACGCGCGCGGGCGGCTGTGGGCGAGCGAGTTCGGCCAGGACCGCCGCGACGAGCTCAACCTCGTGCGCAAGGGCGACAACGGCGGCTGGCCGCTCGTCGAGGGCGTCGGGCCGACGCGCGGCGGGCGCTTCTCGAACCCGAAGGCGACGTGGGCGACGAGCGAGGCCTCGCCGAGCGGAGCGGCGATCATCGGGAGCACGCTCTACCTCGGCGCGCTCCGGGGCCAGGCGGTGCTGCGGCTGCGTCTGCGCGGCGACCGCGTCACGAAGCTGGCGCCGCTGCTGCGCGGGCACGGGCGGATCCGCACGGTCGCGCGGGCGCCCGACGGCACGCTCTGGGTGACGACGTCGAACCGCGACGGGCGCGGGTCCCCGCGGCCCGGCGACGACCGGATCCTGCGCATCCGCGTCTAGGTCGCCACCGGGCGTCTGGCACGATGGCTGCGGTGACCGACGCCCGCCGCCGCACGCTGACGCTGATCCTCTGCTGCGTCGCGCAGTTCATGATCATCCTCGACGTCTCGATCGTGAACGTCGCGCTGCCGTCGATCAGCGACGAGCTCGGGTTCACCCAGGCCACACTGTCCTGGGTGGTCAACGCGTACACGCTGACCTTCGCCGGCTTCCTGCTGCTCGGCGGCCGCGCCGCCGATCTCCTCGGTCGCCGCGAGGTCTTCGCCGCCGGGCTGGTCCTCTTCGCGCTCGCCTCGCTCGCGGGCGGGCTCGCCCAGAGCGAGCTGCAGCTCGTCGCGGCACGGGGCGCCCAGGGCCTCCGCGGCGCCGTGGTCGCCCCGGCGACGCTCTCGATCCTGAC
>DATNGY010000184.1:0-2362 GCA_035605735.1 Solirubrobacteraceae bacterium | reverse complement strand
CGCTCTCTGCATAGCCTGCTCTACCCGCGCGAGTCGGCGCGCACCGCCGGGCTAGAGGAGCGGATAACGCGGACGATCGGCCGCTACGCGCTCGGCGCCGTCGCGATCGCGACGATCGCGGGGACCGTCCAGGGGACGGCGGCATGGCTCCTCGGCGTTCCCTTCGCGCTGGCCCTCGGGATCATCGCGGGCCTCCTGGGGCTGATCCCCCAGGTCGGCGCGACGCTCGCCGCGGTCGTCCTCTCCCTCGTCGCCCTCACCCAGGGCGTCCCGCAGGCGCTGATCATGCTGGCCGTCTGCATCGGCTACCAGCAGGTCGAGAACTACGTGCTTCAGCCGACGATCCAGGGGCGCGCCGCGGACATCTCGGGCTTCTTCGTGATCGCGAGCGTGGTCGTCGGCGCCGCGCTCCTCGGGGTCGTCGGCGCTCTCATCGCGGTCCCGCTCACCGCGTCCGCGCAGATCGTCGTCCGCGAGCTGACCGCCGAGCGGCGCGCCGCAGTCGCGGTCGCGCATGCCGCGACGGCGCCTGCGGGCGGCGCCGCGCCGCCGGAGGAGGAATAGCTCCGCGCCTTCGGGCCGCGACGGCGGGGTCTGTCCCCGAAGGGGACTGACCCCAGCGAACCGTCGCTGGGGTCAGGCACCTGACGGTGCCAGACCCCTACGGCAGTCCTCGCAGGCGCCCCGCAGCACGACGTCGTGCTGGTCGAGCGCGTATCCGAGCTTTCCGGCGGCCCGCTCGAGCGCCCGCTCGAGCGGCACGTCGCTGAACGGCTCGACCTTCCCGCAGTCGTCGCAGACAAGGTGGTGGTGATGATGATCGTCGGCTCGCGCCGGCTCGTACCGGGCGATGCCGTCGCCGGCGTCGACGCGCTGGACGAGGCGAAGCTCGGCAAGGGTGTCGAGCGCCCGGTAGACGCTCGCGACGCCTATGGCGCCCCCTTCGGCAGCGATCCCGTCGTGGATCTCCTGGGCCGACCGGCAGCAGTCCTGGTCGTCCAGATACTCGACGACGGCGCGTCGCGCGCCGCCGCGCCGGAGACCCGCCGCGCGGAGCCCGTCGAGTGCCCGGAGACTCCAGCTGCTCATGCTTAAACGATAGCGATTCTCATCGTCTGGTACGCTCGCGCGCGGGTGGTTTCGAGAATCGTTCTCTTGTGCGTCCTCGCTGCGACGGTGGCGGCGCTGGCCGGCTGCGGTGGCAGCGGAAGCGACGACGCGATCGTCGCGGCCTTCTACCCCCTCGCATTTGCGGCTGCGCAGGTCGCCGGCCCCGATGCGGACGTGGTGAACCTGACACCGCCGGGCGCCGAGCCCCACGACCTCGAGCTGTCGCCTCGCGATGTCGGGCGGGTGCGCGACGCCGCCCTCGCCGTCTATGCCGGCAACGGGTTCCAGCCTGCCGTGCAGCAGGCTGTGGAGGGCCGCAGCGGGCCGTCGGTCGACGTGCTCGCCCACGCCGGGGCGGCCGGCGACGACCCGCACGTGTGGCTCGATCCAGTCCGGTTCGCGCGGATCGCGCGGGAGATCGCGTTGGCGCTGGGGACACCGGCGGCGGCCGACGACCTCGTCACGCGGCTCCATGCGCTGGACGGCCAGTACCGTCGTGGCCTCGGGCAGTGCGCGCGGCATGAGATCGTCACGAGCCATGCGGCATTTGGGTACCTCGCGGCCCGCTACGGCCTCATGCAGGTCCCGCTGGTGGGTCTGCAACCGGAGGCCGAGCCCGGCCCGCGTGAAGTCGAGCGACTGGTCGACGAGGTGCGGGCGACCGGTGCGACCACCGTCTTCTCCGAGCCGCTCGCCTCGCCGGCCCTCGCAGACGCCGTCGCGCGCGAGGCCGGCGTCGCGACCGCCGTGCTCGACCCGCTCGAGGGCCTCACGGCGGCAGAGACAGACGCGGGCGAGGACTACTTCAGCGTCATGGAGAAGAACCTCGACGTACTGCGGACGGCGCTCGGATGCCGGTAGCCCCCGACGTACCGGCCGTCGTGCTCGACGGCGTCTCCTTCGCGTATCGCGGCGGCCCGCGTGTCCTCGAGGACGTGGCGCTCGAGGTGGAGCGCGGCGCGTTCCTCGGCATCGCCGGCCCGAACGGCGGAGGCAAGACGACGCTGCTCCGCCTCGTGCTCGGTCTGGAGCGCCCCACTGCTGGGCACGTACGGCTGTTGGGCTCGGCTCCCCTGTCCCGGGGCGCGCCGCGGATCGGTTACGTCTCGCAGCGGGCCCAGCTCGCCTCCGCGACACCAGTCACCGTGCGCGAGGTCGTCGAGGCGGGCCGTCTCGCGGTCCGCGGCCCCTTCGGGCCGCTCCGCGCGGAGGACCGTGCCGTCGTGGCGCGCACCATCGAGCGGGTCGGGCT
>DATNGY010000183.1:0-4217 GCA_035605735.1 Solirubrobacteraceae bacterium | reverse complement strand
TGCGGATCTGCTGAGCCTGCTCCTCGGTCGTGCCCTGGATGTTGACGCGGTTGACCGCGGCCACCGTCATGTCGACCGCGAGCTTGATCGCGTTGTCGGCCCAGGCCAGCTTCTGCTGACCCTGCATCTGCTCGGCGAGCTCGGCCATGCGGCGCTGAAGCTCGTCGGGATCGCCGAAGAGACCACCGAAGCCTTCCATGGGCTAAGCCTAGATGATCGATTCCACGACCCCGCGCGCTGGATGCCGCGGTCTCGCGGCGCGGGATCGCCACCGTCCAGCGACCGCTCACCGCCGGCGTGGGGCCGCGAGATCCAGCTCATGCACCGCATGGGTGCAGAAGCTCGATCTCAGCGCCACGCCGCCGCCACCACCGCCTCCGCCACCGCCGCAAGGAGCACCGGTAGCCTCGCGTGCCGTGCCGACCGTCGAGGGCGCTGGCGTCGAGCTGCACGTCGTCGAGCACGGGCGCGGACCGGCGGTCCTGCTCGTCCACGGCCTCGCCGCGGACGGCGAGGCGATGGCGCCCGCGGCCGAGGCGCTCGCGCGCGCCGGCGCCCGGGCGATCGCCTACGACCGCCGCGGGTACGGGTCGAGCGGAGCGCCCGAGCCCTACGCGGGCACGACCGTCGAGGAGCAGGCCGAGGACGCCGCGGCCGTGCTGCGCGCGCTCGACGCCGTGCCCGCGATCGTCGCCGGCGACGGCCTCGGGGCGCTCGTCGCACTCGACCTGGCCAAGCGCCACGGGGCGCTGATCGCCGGCGCAGCGCTCGCCGAGCCGCCGCTCTTCGCGTTCGTCCGCGAGGCCACCGAGGAGCTCGCGGCGCAGCGCGCCGAGATCGAGGCGGCGGTCCGCGCCGGCGGCCCCGAGGCCGGCGTCGAGCGGTGGCTGGGCGGCCGCATCTCCGGCCCGGCGCTCGAGCGCGCGCGTGTCGCGTACCGCGCGTTCTTCGCCGACTTCGCCGGTCTGGCGACGTGGCCCGTCACGCGCCGCGAGCTGCGGGCGCTCGCACTGCCCGCGGTCGTCGTCACGGGTCCGTCGTCGCCGCCGCACGTCCTCGCCGCGGCCGACGCGCTCGCGACGCTCCTGCCCGACGCGCGACGCACGCACGACGGCGACCTGGCGGCGGCGGCCGCCGCGCTCGTGCTTCGGCGCCGCGCCGACCGGGCATGAGCCCACGAATGAGCACCGACACCACTCCCGTTCCGAACCTTTCCGCTCCCCGACGGCGTCGCGATCCCGCAGCTCGGCTTCGGCGTCTTCCAGGTCCCCCCCGAGGACACCGCCGAGGTCACCCTGCGCGCCCTGCAGACCGGCTACCGCCACGTCGACACGGCCGCCGCCTACCGCAACGAGGCCAGCGTCGGGCAGGCGCTGCGCGCCTCCGGCCTCGATCGCGAGGGGGTCTTCGTCACCACGAAGTGCTGGAACGACGACCAGGGCTACGAGGAGGCCAAGCGCGCTCTGCGGGCGAGCCTCGACCGCCTCGAGCTCGACGCCGTCGACCTGTACCTCATCCACTGGCCCGCGCCCGCCCGCGACCGCTACGTCGACACGTGGCGGGCGTTCATCGAGCTCAAGGACGCGGGCCTCACGCGCGCGATCGGCGTCTCGAACTTCCAGCCCGCCCACCTCGCGCGGATCGTCGACGAGACGGGGGTCACGCCGGCCGTCAACCAGATCGAGCTGCATCCGCGCCTCCAGCAGCCCGGGCTGCGCCGCGAGAACGCCGATCGCGGGATCGTCACCGAGGCGTGGAGCCCGCTCGCCCAGGGCGCCGTCCTCTCCGACCCCGTGATCGTGCGCATCGCCGAGGCCCACGGGCGCACGCCCGCGCAGGTCGTGCTGCGCTGGCACCTGCAGCTCGGCAACGTCATCTTCCCGAAGTCGGTCACGCCCGAGCGCATCGCCGAGAACTTCGCGCTCTTCGACTTCGCGCTCGGCGACGACGAGATGGCGGCCATCGCCGAGCTCGACGCCGGCGAGCGGACCGGACCCGATCCGGATCGCCTCAGCTGAAGGCCGACGGTCCGTAGACTGAGCAGCCCGTGGCGCCGCCGTCCCCCACGCAGCTCGTCTGGCGCGGGCGCATCGAGGCCGTTCTGCGCGTCGTCGGGCCGTTGCTCGACCTCGGGCTCGCGGCGGGCGACCGGCTCTCGCGCGCGCTTGTGCGCGGTGACATCGAGGCGCCCGTGCCGTCGCGCCGCCTCGGCGCCGGACCGGCCGACCGCCGCGCATGACCCCCGAGCAGACGCTGGAATGGGAGGCCGCGAACCGCCTGCGGGCCGCGGCCGCCGCGTTCGCCGCGGCGGCGCTGACGATTCTTGGGTCGGCGCTCATCGGAATCGGGCTCCGCGGGCTACCGAAGGCGGAGGACCGCATCCTCACGGTCGTCGACACGCTGCGCCTGACGGCCGCGGGCCGAACGATCCCGCCGGGGCGGCTCGCGATCCAGGCCGACTGGCTCGGCCACCACGCCACGCTCCCGATCCTCGGGGCGATGCTCTTCGGGCTCGGCACGATCGCGCTGTTCCTGCCCCTGGCCTATCTCTTCCGCGCCACCCGCGCCCGCCGACCGCAGCTGCAGCAGATCGCGCTCGTCCTCGCGGCGGTCGGCGCCGTCGCCTTCGGGATCGGGCGCACGCTCGCCGAGATCGGGCGCTACCTCGGCGCGCAGGACTTCTCGAGCTCGGCGGACCGGTCGAACTCGGCCGCGGCCGACGCCTTGGGGGGCACCGGGGTCACCGTCGGGCAGGTCCTCGGTCAGGTCGGGATGCTCGCGCTCGGCTTCGCCTTCGTGCTGATCGCGCTCAACGCCATGCGCGTGGGCCTGCTCACGCGCTTCCTGGGGATCCTCGGGGTCATCGTCGGCATCACGTTCGTGCTCCCGCTCGATCAGTACGGGATCCTGCGCACGTTCTGGCTCGGCGCGCTCGGGCTGCTCATCCTCGGCCAGTGGCCGCGCGGCGCGCCGAAGGCGTGGGCGACCGGCGAGGCCGAGCCGTGGCCCACGCAGCAGCAGCTGCGCGAGCAGCGCGAGGCCGCCCGCGCCGGCGCAGAGCCCGCCGAGCCGCCCGCGCCGCGGCCTCCCCAGCCGGCCGCCGGGCCGGCGACCGCAGCGCCGCGCCGGCGCAAGCGCAAGCGCCGCAGCTGAGTCCGCCGTCGAACACCCGTCCCGTATATACGAGGGTGTCAGCGGGCATACACATGGAAAAGGTCCCTTAACTGAGGAGGTCCCGATGGAGTCGTACGCAGGTGGCGCCGACGTTCCCGGCGGCCCCCCGCGCGCCCCGGACGAGCGCATCGATCCGACCGCGGGCAGGACCGCGGCGCACGAGGTGGCCTTCATCCCGAGCGCGCTCGCCGATCCGGGCCCGCTCGGGCTCGCCGCGTTCGCGCTGACGACGTTCGTGCTCTCGATGTTCAACGCCGACCTCGTCGCCAAGGGCGGCGAGCCGGTCGTCTTAGGGCTCGCGCTGGCCTACGGCGGCCTCGTGCAGGTGCTCGCCGGGATGTGGGAGTTCCGCACGGGCAACACGTTCGGTGCAGTGGCCTTCAGTTCCTACGGCGCGTTCTGGCTGTCGTTCTGGGCGTACGTGCAGTTCTACGCCGCTGACGTGCCCAAGGCGGACGCCGGCCACGCGGTCGGCCTCTACCTGATCGCCTGGGGCATCTTCACGACCTACATGTTCGTGGCCTCGCTGCGTACGACCGCCGCGGTCGCGGCCGTCTTCATACTGCTGGCGATCACTTTCTTCCTGCTGGGCATCGGCGACGCCGGCGCCCATCCGAACATCACGAAGGCCGGGGGCTGGTTCGGGCTGGCGACGGCGGCGGCGGCGTGGTACGCCTCCTTCGCCGCGGTCGTGAACAGCACGTTCGGCCGCACGGTTCTGCCGGTAATGCCGCTGCAGCGCTGACCGGCGCGAAAACGACCGAGAGGAGAGAAACAGGATGGCCGAAGCGCAGAGTGCGACGCTCGAGCGGGAGCTCGACGAGCTCCTGGACCAGGAGTGGTTCGAACCGCCTGAGGACTTCGTCCGCCAGGCACTGATCACGGACGAGTCCGAGCACGAGGCGGCCGAGCGCGACCCCGAGGGATGGTGGGCGAAGCAGGCCGAGGCGCTGCACTGGTTCAAGCGCTGGGACACCGTCCTCGACGACGGCGACGCGCCGTTCTACAAGTGGTTCGTCGGCGGTGAGATCAACGCCTCCTAC
>DATNGY010000182.1:0-11111 GCA_035605735.1 Solirubrobacteraceae bacterium | reverse complement strand
CCCCGGCGGCCGGCTCGATGACGTGGGGCACGTAGCGCTCGCCGCTCGCGGTGTCGACGTACTCGAGCGTCGTCCCGCTGAAGCGCGCGTGCTGGGTGAGGTCGAAGTCGCCGCGATTTGCGATCCCCTCGAGCTCGGACCAGCCGATCGGGAACAGGTACTCGACGTCGCTCGTCGCGCGCGAGTAGTGGCTGAGCTCGTCGGGCTCGTGCGGGCGCAGGCGCAGGTGGTCGGGGCGCAGCCCGAGCCCGACATACCAGTCCATCCGGATCCGGCACCACTCCTCGAACCACGCCTCGGCCTCGGCCGGCGGGACGAAGAACTCCATCTCCATCTGCTCGAACTCGCGCGTGCGGAAGATGAAGTTCCCCGGCGTGATCTCGTTGCGGAACGACTTGCCGATCTGCGCGATCCCGAACGGGGGCTTCTTGCGGGAGAACTGCAGCACGTTCTTGAAGTTGATGAAGATCCCCTGGGCGGTCTCGGGGCGCAGGTACGCGGTCGCGCCGGTGTCCTTCACCGGGCCGATCGTCGTCTCGAACATGAGGTTGAAGTCGCGGGCCTCGGTGAGGTCGCACTCCGGCCCCTCGCCCGGGTGCACCGAGGGCTTGCGGGGACACGCCACCTGGTCGAGGTGGTCGGCGCGGAAGCGCTGGCCACACGCCCGGCAGTCGACGAGCGGATCGGTGAAGCCGGCGAGGTGACCCGAGGCCTCCCACACGCGCGGGTGCTGGAGGATCGCCGAGTCCAGCGCGACGATGTCGTCGCGGTCGACGAGCATCGAGCGCCACCACTCGGCCTTGACGTTGTTCTTCAGCAGGACGCCGTAGTGGCCGTAGTCGTAGGTCGAGCCGACGCCGCCGTAGATCTCGCTCGAGGGGAAGATGAAGCCGCGCCGCTTGGCCAGCGCGACGATCTTGTCCATGGTCACGACGTCCTCGGCCATCGCGTGATCGTAGGCGCTCGCCGCCCGGAGGCACCGGATGGCACTCCCTTCTCGGAGTGACCGTCGCCCGACCCGTCGGGCGGCGCGGTGCGCACCTGGCGCGATGCGGGGAGACGACGCGGCGGCCTGCGCCTACGCCGGCTCGGGGTGAAGTCTCCGGCTCGAGCCCGTGAACCAACTGCCGATCGTCCACGGCCACGGAAGAAGGCGGGCCGGCCAGAAGCGCGACCCGGCGGTCCGCCCGCTCGGGGGGTGAGCTTCGCGGCGCGCCCGCGGATTTCATGTGCGCCCCGACTTCAGGAGAACCTGAGCGCCCGCGGAGAAGCGCCGCCCACGGGTCCCTTCACCTCGCGCTCTGCTCGACAGGTGCGTTGGCGGATCACGACGGCGCCCGGCACGGTGATGATCACGACTGCCGGCTGGGACCGCGAGAGCGTCGCCCAACGTGGTGGCGCTTCAGCCAGGCGTGGCAGCGAGCTGGATCGAGCCTCAAGTACATGATCGAGCGCGGGTTGCGCGAGTGCCGGCGGCCCGTCAGGTGACCGTACTCGTGGATCAACGCGCACTCGGTCACCTCGCGTCCCTCGCGCACGACACGGGGCGCAATCAGGATTTTCGGACGGCCGCCGTTCCAGGTGGTCGTAGCGACCGCCGGCCGCGGCAAGCCCATCGCGCGCAGGTTCACGACGCGCACGAGAACCGGCTTGTCAAGCGGCCGGTGCGGCGGGTCGAGCTCGCGGACCGGCCCGAAGACGCCGGCCGCCGTCGACAGGGCCGCCGTGATCCATGCTTGGGGAACGATCACGTCGCGATCCTAGAACGAGGCCACGCCGGAGGGCGGGACTTCCTCGTAGGGTCCGGCCATCAGCAAGCGCGCCGCGGCGCAACGCCTGCACGACCGCCTGGCCGCCGTGTTCGGCGCCGACACGATGATCGCCTTCACGATCACCGACGTGACGGAGATTCGAAGCCAGCGTGGTCGACGGCGAGGAGGTGCCGGGAATGACGGCGAACCTGCTCATGGCCGTCGACGTCATGGAGGACGGCTCCACCGTGATCCCCGCGAAGGGCACCATCGTCGCGAGGGGCGACGGCGGCCGGCTCACGGTCGGCGAGGTCTCAGTGCACCAGGGTGTCGGTCGAGGTCCCGCTCGCGGAGCTCCCGCCGCTGGTGCAGAGCCGATCGGTTGGGCCGGAACTTCGCCGCGCCGGCGCAACGAGGGCGCAACCACTGGGCGCGGCGGCGGGCCTTCAGCGAAGGACCGGTCTCTAGGAAATCGCATAGCTATGCGGAGATCTGGCCCCTCGCTGACCCTAGGGCGCCGGCGGCAGTTCCTATACTCCGAGTGCCATGCCCATCTACGAGTACCGCTGCGAGAACGGGCACCTCTTCGAGGTGATGCAGAGGATGACCGACGATCCGCTCGCGGCGTGCACGACGTGCGACGCGCCCGTGCAGCGCGTGTTCCACCCGGTCGCCGTGCACTTCAAGGGCAAGGGCTTCTACAACACCGACTACGGCACGCGGCGGCGCAACCGCGAGCTCGAGAAGTCGGGCTCCGACGGCGCCGACAAGAGCGAGGGCAAGGCCAAGGAGAAGGCCGAGACGAAGTCCTCGGACGGCGCGAAGAAGGCCGACGCCAAGCCGGCCGCGTCGAAGGACTAGTGCCGTGCCAGGTGACGTTCGGTCATCCCTGGCGGGCGCTCGTCGCGCCTGGCCATGTCCTCGGACTTGCCTTTGCCGCCGGCAAAGGCGGCGTCCTGCGTCCTTGCCAGCCACGACGATCGCTCCGCCATGAACGGGGCGAACGTCACCTGACACGGCACTAACCCTTCAAGAAGCGCCGCACCTCCGCGTGGCGCTCGGCGTCGGAGACGACGAGTCCGGCGCCCCCGTCGGGCAGCGTCTCCGCGCCGCTGGGCGCAAGGACGCGGGTCGGCGCGTTGCCCGAGAGCCCCGTGCCGAGCGCGTAGAGCACGAGCGTCGGCCCGTTCATGTCACCGCGCAGCGTCTTCGGCGCCTGCCAGGCGATGAGCGGCGCGCGCACGAAGCCCGAGGGGCTGAGCACGCGCGACTTCATGGCGGAGACGATCTGCTGCTGGCGGCGCGCGCGCGTGACGTCGTTCTCGGCCGGGTTGCAGCGGTTCTTGCGCGTCCGCGCGAGGGCGAGCGCCTGCTTGCCGTCGAGGTGGTTCGTGCCCGCGCGCAGGCGCAGCGTCGTGCCGCCGTTCGCCCGCCCGCCGTTGATGAGCGAGACGACGCAGCCGGTCTTGACCGAGATCCCGCCCATCGCGTCGATGAGGCTCGGGAAGTTCGCGAAGTTCACGAGCACGATGTGGTTGACCTCGATCCCAAGGTACTGGCGCACCGTGCGGATCATCAGCGGCGCGCCGCCGATCGCGAAGGCCGCGTTGATCTTGTTGCGCCCGTGGCCGGGGATGTCGACGACGGTGTCGCGCGGGATCGACAGCTTGGCCGAGGCGCCGCCGCCGGTGCGCAGCAGCAGGATCGAGTCGGCCCGGCTCGGGCCCGAGGTGCTCGCGCCGGGCTCCTTCGTGCCCTTCGTCCGCTGGTCGGAGCCGAGGACGAGCGTCGTCGTCGCGCTGAACAGGCCGGGGCCGCCGCCGTCGAGCGCGGCCTCGGTCGCGCTGTTGGCGCCGTCGCCGTGGACGAGCGAGCTCACCAGGAAGACGACGAGCGCGAGCACGAGCCAGGCGACGATCGCCGCCGCGAGCGCGGCAACGACGCGGCCGACCGTGATCCGCGGGCGCCGGCGGGGCGGGCGCTCGGGGCGGCGGCCGCGCAGGTCGTCGAGCAGCGACTCGCCCGGCCTCGGGCCGCGCGAGAGCAGGCGCGGCCGGCTGCGGTAGACGCGGTACTCGGGCGGGGCCTCGGGGTCGGAGGTGCGCGCCATCGGCGGTGTATGGTGGCAGGGTCATGGCCGGCGTCTGCGTGATCGGCGTCGACCTCGGTGGCACGAAGCTGCTGGCGGGCGCCGTCGACTCCCGCCTGGAGGTGCAGCACCGCACCTACCGGCGCGCGCGGCGCGAGGACACGGAGACGGTCCTCGCCACGATCATCGACGCGGTCGTCGAGGCGCGCGAGACGGTCGACGGCGACGTGCTCGGGGTCGGGCTGGGGGTCCCGTGCCTCGTCGATCCCGCAACCGGGACGGCGATCCGCTGCAACCACCTGCCGCTCGTCGACGTGGCGGTCCGTGACCTGCTCGCCGAGCGCCTCGGGCTGAGCGTCTCCGTCGACAACGACGCGAACCTCGCGATGCTCGCCGAGTGGCGCTTGGGGGCCGCGCGCGGGGCCTCGAACGCGATCATGCTCACGCTCGGGACGGGCATCGGCGGCGGGCTGGTGGTCGACGGGCGTCTCGCGCGCGGGACGCGTGGCGCGGGCGCCGAGCTCGGCCACGTCGTCGTCGACCTCGACGGGCCGCCGTGCCCGGGCAACTGCCCGAACGTCGGCTGCCTGGAGGCGCTGGCCTCTGGCGTCGCGATCGGGCGCGAGGGGCTGCGCGTCGCGCGCTCGACGCCCGAGTCGGCGCTCGGCGCGGCGCTGGCGGCGGGTCGCGAGATCACCGGTGCGCTCGTGACCGAGCTCGCCCATGACGGCGACGCCGCGGCGCGCGACGTCGTGGCGCTCGTGGGCGAGCGCCTGGGGATCGGCATCACCTCGCTCGTCAACGCGCTCGCCCCCGAGGTCGTCGTCGTCGGCGGCGGTGCGATCGCCGGCGGTGATCTCCTGCTCGACCCGGCGCGCGACGTCGTAGCGCGGCGCGCGCTCGCGCCCGAGCTCGTGCGGATCGTCCCCGCGCGGTTCGGGGCGGAGTCGGGGATGCTCGGCGCCGCCGCGATGGCGCTCGAGGCTGCCGGGGTTTCGGTCTGATGGCCGGCCGCCTCGTCGTCTGCCCGACGCCGATCGGCAACCTCGAGGACGTGACGCTCCGCGTGCTCGGCGCGTTGCGCGAGGCGGACGTGATCGCCTGCGAGGACACGCGCACGACGAAGGTCCTGCTCGACCGCTACGGCGTGAGCGCCGAGCGCGTCCGCTACGACGCCCACCTCGAGCGCCGCGCGGCGCCGCGGCTCGTGGAGCGGATGCTCGCGGGGGAGGTCGTGGCGCTCGTGAGCGACGCGGGGACGCCGCTCGTCGCGGACCCCGGCCTCGTGCTCGTGCAGGCGGCCGTGGCGGCCGGGCTGGAGGTCGAGGTGCTCCCGGGGCCGAGCGCGGCGCTCACCGCGCTCGTCGCCAGCGGCCTGCCCGCGGAGCGCTGGCGCTTCGTCGGCTTCCTTCCACGCCGGCGTGGGGAGCTCGAGCGTGCGTTGCAGGCGACCGACACGATCGTGGCGTTCGAGTCGCCACGGCGCGTGGCGGCGACGCTCGCGGTGCTCGCAGCGCTGGACCCCGGGCGGCCTGTCGCGTTCTGCCGGGAGCTGACGAAGCTGCACGAGGAGGTCGTGCGCGGGTCGGCGGCGGAGCTAGCGGCGCGGCTCGAGGGGGGTTCGGTGCGGGGCGAGGTCGTGCTCGTGATCGGCGCGGCGGCCGAGGGCGCGAGTGAGCTGGCCGCGGGGGTCGACGCGGTTCGCCGGCTCGTGGAGGCCGGCGCGCGGCCGCGGGCGGCGGCGACGGTCGTCGCCGAGCTCACCGGCGCGACCGCGAACGAGCTCTACCGAGAGCACACGGCGCAGCCGCGCTCTGTCACGACTTAGTGACGATGCACGCGCGCCTTGCGCGCATTCGGGCCTCTCCGAGGCGCTCCCGCCTAGCGTCGGCGCATGCCGCGTCCGCGCGCCCTCTGCGCCCTCGTCGTCCTCGTCCCCCTGACGGCTGCGGCCGCGGCCGGGCCCGCGGGCGCGGCGTGGCGCTGGCCGGTGCACGGACCGGTCGCCCGCGCCTTCGCCTACGACCGTCGCGTGCCGTTCTTGGCCGGCCAGCGGCGCGGCATCGATCTCGCCGCGCGCGCCGGCGCGCCCGTGCGCGCCCCCTGCCGCGGGCGCGTCCTGTTCGCCGGGCGGCTGCCGCGCGGCGGTCTGGGCGTGACGCTGGCCTGCGGGTCGCTGCGGGCGACGCTGCTCGGGCTCGCGCGCCTCGCGGTGCGTCGCGGCGCGGTCCTCCCGGCGGGCGCCGCCATCGGCGTCGCGGCCGCGGGCCGTCGGCTGCGGCTCGGCGCGCGGCGCGCCGGCGCGCGCTTCGGCTACGTCGACCCGGCGCTCCTGCTCGCCGACGAGCCGGCCCGGGCGCCGAGGGTCGGGCCTCCGATCGGTACCGGTCGTCGTCGGCGCCCGGCCCCGCCCGTTGCGGTGGTGGCGCCACCGCTGCCGGCGCCCGCGCCGATCCGCGCGCCCGCGCCCGCCCGTGCGCCCGCGTTGGCGTGGGCCGGCCTCGTCCTGGCGGCGGCGGGCCTGCCGCTCGGCGCCCTGGTGCGGCGTGGGCGCCGGCGGCGGCGGGAACGTCAGCGCTCGGCGGTGGCGGCAAGCGCCCGGCGGGCGGGGTGAGGCTCTGGAAGTCCCGCTCCCTTCGTCACGTGGCGCCCGCCGTGGGCGCCGGCATCGAGGAGGCGGGGAGTCCGGACCCTGCGCGGACTGCCCTGCGCCGGGCGCCGCCCCGAGCCCCGGCGCGCCCCCGCGGCCCGGTCCGCGAGGGCCCGGCCCTCCTGCCTGGCCTTCCTGCCCGGCCCTCCGGGCGTGAGTGGGAGGTTTCCTGTCTCCGTGAGCGGAAACTTCCCACTCACCCCCCGAGCCGGCGGCGGGCGCCCGACCGCGTCGCGAACCGTGCTCCTTCGATGCCCGCCCCTTCCCGGCGTTGCGGAGGCGGGCGTCGAGGCACGCAAGCGGCCCGCGGCGCGCGTCGGGGTCCCGGTCTCTCTCCCCGCGCCGCTGTGCGACGGGGCGCGAGTCGTTTGCGCCTGGGCCCTCGGCGGACGCCGTGGAATTCGAGTCGCCGCACGCGGCGAGTGTCGCCTCATGAACCGCGTGGGTAACGCAGCCGACATTCGGCACAATCGTCGCGGCGCTCCGATCCGGAGCTCGACGCCCGCGGCCCGCCGTCCGACCGGGGCGCCCGTCTGACCACCGCTCGGCGCCGCGCCCGCGGCGCGCCCGCCCCTCCGCAGTAGCCTCAGCCGGGATGGCGCCCTTCTACGTCACCACCCCGATCTTCTACGTCAACGCCGCGCCCCACCTGGGGCACGCGTACTCCGGGATCGCGGCCGACGTCATGGCGCGCCATCACCGCCAGCGCCGCGACGACACGTTCTTCCTCACGGGGACCGACGAGCACGGCGAGCCCGTCGCCGACGCGGCCAAGGCGCTCGGGCTCGACCCCCGGGAGCTCGCGGACCGCAACGCCGAGCGCTTCCGCTCGCTCTGGCCGGTGCTCGAGGTCTCCAACGACTTCTTCATCCGGACGTCGGACCCAGAGCACGGGGCGAAGGTCCAGGAGGTTCTGCAGCGCGTCTACGACAACGGCCACGTGTACAAGGGCCTCTACGAGGGCTGGTACTGCCCGCGGTGCGCGGACTTCAAGGTCGAGAACGAGATCGCCGAGGGCAACCGCTGTCCGATCCACGAGATCCCGCTCGTCCGCGAGCAGGAGGAGAACTGGTTCTTCCGGCTCTCGACGTTCCAGGAGGACCTCGAGCGGCTCTACGCCGAGCGCCCGGACTTCGTCGGGCCGCCCGAGCGCCGCAACGAGGCGATGGCGTTCATCGGCTCCGGTCTCGACGACGTCTCGCTCACGCGCGCCAAGCTGACGTGGGGCGTGCCGGTGCCGTGGGACCCCGGGCACGTCTTCTACGTCTGGTTCGACGCGCTGCTCAACTACTACACGGCGCTCGCCTACGCGCGCGACGGCGAGGACCTCACCGCGGAGTTCTGGCCGGCGACGTACCACCTCATCGGCAAGGACATCCTCAAGTTCCACACGGTGTTCTGGCCGGCGCTGCTCCTCGCCGCTCAGCTGCCGCTGCCCCACCACGTCTTCGTCCACGGCTTCCTGCTCGGCGGCGACGGGCGGAAGATGAGCAAGTCGCTCGGCAACGTCCTCGACCCATTCGAGGTCATCGAGCGCTACGGGGCCGACGCGCTGCGCTTCTACCTCCTGCGCGACGTCACGTTCGGCGGTGACGGCGCGACCTCGATGGACGCCGTGCGCTCGCGCTACGAGTCCGAGCTCGCCAACGAGCTCGGCAACCTGGCCAGCCGGACGATCGCGATGGTCGTGCGCTACCGCGACGGCCGGGTGCCCACCGGCGCGCTCGACGCCGCCCTGGCCACGGACTTCGACGGGCTCGCCGAGGCGGTCGGAGCGCGCATCGACCGGGCGGACCTCACGGGCGCGCTCGAGGAGATCTGGCAGCGCGTCCGCCGGCTGAACCGCTACGTCGAGGAGCGCGCGCCCTGGACCCTCGCGCGGGCCGACGGGGGCGCCGATGAGCTCGACGAGGTCCTGCGCTCGCTCGCGGAGGGCCTGCGCGTCGTCATGGTCCTGCTCGCCCCGTGGCTGCCGGAGACGGCCGAGCGCCTGCTCGGGGTGCTCGGCCGCCCGTCGCTCGCGCTGGCGGACGCGCGCCTGGGGGCGGCCATCCCCGAGCGCGTCGTCGCGCTCGAGCCGCTGTTCCCCAAGCAGCCGTGATCGACAGCCACACGCACCTCGACAGCTGCGAGCCGGACGACGCCGAGCTCGTGGCGGCTGCCGACGCGGTCGGAGTGGGTCGCATCCTCACCGTCGGGATGGACGGCGCGAGCGGCCGGCGCGCGCTCGCAGCCGCCGAGGCGTTCCCGCAGGTGCGGGCGGCGATCGGGCGCCATCCCAGCCACGCGACGGGGTTCGACGACGCCGACCTCGCCGAGCTCGAGGCGCTCGCCGGGCACGAGCGCTGCGTCGCGATCGGCGAGACCGGCCTGGACTTCTACCGCGACCGCGCGCCGCGCCCCGACCAGGAGCGCGCGTTCCACGCCCAGATCGAGCTCGCGCGCGCGACCGGCAAGCCGCTCGTCATCCACACACGCGCGGCCGAGGACGAGACGGTCGCGGCGCTGCGCGCGCGGGCGGCCGGGCTGCCCGTCGTCCTGCACTGCTTCTCGATGCCAGGCCGCCTCGACGAGTGCCTGGCCGAGGGCTGGTGGATCTCGTTCGCCGGCAACGTGACCTACCCCCGCTCCGACGAGCTCGCCGCGGCCGCCGAGCGCGTGCCCGACGAGCGCCTGCTGGTGGAGACCGACGCCCCGTACCTGACGCCCCAGGCGGTCCGCAAGCATCCAAACCAGCCCGCGTTCGTCGTCCACACGGCGCGCTTCGTCGCCGCGCGGCGCGGCCAGGCCGAGGACGAGCTCGAGCGCGTCGTCGAGGCCAACGCTGCGACCCTGTTCGGGTGGTGAGCACCGACCCGCCGCGCGAGCCGAGCCAGCCGAGCCTGCGCCGCCTGCGCGAGCACGGCGTCCGTCCCAAGCGCGACCTCGGCCAGAACTTCCTCGTGGACTCGAACATCCTCGGGGTCATCGAGCGCGCCGCGCAGCTCGACGCTCGCGATGTGGTCCTCGAGATCGGCGGCGGCCTCGGGGTGCTCTCCGAGCACATCGCCGCCCGGGCGGCGCACGTCCACGTCGTCGAGCTCGACCGCGCGCTCGTCCCCGCGCTGGAGGAGGCGCTCGCGCCCTACCGGGCCACGACGACGCTCCACGTCGGCGACGCCCTCGCCCTCGACCTCGCGGCGCTCGACCCGGCGCCGACCAAGGTCGTGGCCAACCTTCCCTACGGGATCGCCGCCACGGCGATCCTGCGCACGATCGAGGAGCTCGGGTCGGTCACGCGGTGGGTGGCGATGGTCCAGCGCGAGGTGGGCGAGCGCCTCGCGGCGGCGCCCGGGAGCGCGGCCTACGGCGCGCCGAGCGTGCTAGCGCAGCTCGCGTGCGACGTGCGCGTCCACCGCTCGATCGCGCGCACCGTCTTCCATCCCGTGCCGAACGTCGACTCCGTTCTCGTCGTCCTCGAGCGCACCGCTCCGGCGCCGGACGCGGCCGTGCGCGAGCTCGTGCACGCCGCCTTCGCTCACCGTCGCAAGGCGCTCGCGCGCTCGCTCGCGCTCAGCCCGCGCTTCGGTCCCGGCGCGCGCGAGCGCGCCCGCGCGGCGCTCGTCGCGCTCGGGCTGCCCGCCGACGCCCGCGCCGAGCGCCTCGCGCCCCAGCACTTCGTCGCCCTTGCCGAGGCGCTCACGTGACGCGCCCCGGCGACCGCGCCTGGGACGAGGTGATCGAAGTGGCCCCGCCGTCCGCTGCGGATGCGGCGCTGCACGAGGACGCGCCCGCCAAGATCAACCTCTGCCTCCTCCTCGGCCCGGGGCGCGCCGACGGCCGCCACGAGCTCGTCACGGTCTTCCAGCCGCTCGCGCTCGCCGATCATCTACGCCTCGAGCCGCGCGCGCTCGGCGCCGCGGCCGACGAGGTGCGTTGCGCGGGCGTCGAGGGCGAGAACCTCGCCGCGGTCGCGCTGCGTCGCTTTCGCGAGCGGACGGGCTGGTCCGGCCCGCCCGTGCGCGTGACGATCGAGAAGCGGATCCCCATCGCCGGCGGGATGGCCGGCGGCTCGGGCGACGCCGCTGCGACCCTGCGCCTCGCCGCCCGCGCCGCCGGCACCGAGGACGACGAGCTCCTCCTCGACCTGGCCGCCGGGCTCGGCTCCGACGTGCCCGCGCAGGTGCGCCCGCGTCGCTACCTGGCCATGGGCGCCGGCGAGCGCCTGCGCCCGCTGCCGGCCGCGCCGCCGCTCGGCGTGCTCGTCCTGCCCTCGCGCGAGCGCCTCGCCACCGCCGACGTCTACGCGGAGGCCGACCGCCGCGGCCTCGACCGCGGCGCCGGCGAGCTCGCCCAGGCAGTCGGCGAGCTCGAGGCCGTGGGCGGCGCAGTGCCGCCGGCCCTGATCGTCAACGACCTCGAGCCGGCCGCCCGCGCGCTGTGCCCATCGGTCGACGAGGCGCTCGACGCCGCGCGCGCGGTGGGCGCGAGCCACGCGATGGTTTGCGGCTCGGGCCCGACCGTCATCGGGCTCTTCGCGGACCTCGTCGCGGCGCGGGGCGCCGCGGCGCGCTTGTCGGAGCGCGACCCCCGGCCCATCGCGACGGAGACGCTGCGCGAGGCAAGCGCCGCGTGAAACCGA
>DATNGY010000181.1:0-5589 GCA_035605735.1 Solirubrobacteraceae bacterium | reverse complement strand
GCGCCGCCTGTCCCCGGCGATCGACGCGCCCGCCGAGGCGCTGCCCTTCGACGACGACACGGTCGACGCGGGCATGGCCATGTTGACCGTGCACCAGTGGACCGACGTCGTCCGCGGGCTCGCCGAGCTGCGCCGCGTCGTCCGCGGTCCGGTCGTCGTGCTGACCTTCGACCCGGACGCGCTCGACCGCGTGTGGCTTGCCGACTACGTTCCGGAGCTCATGGCCGCCGAGCGCCGGCGCTTTCCCTCGATCGCCGCGCTGCGCCTCGCGCTCGGCGGGAGCACGGTCGTCGAGCCGGTCCCCGTGCCGATCGACTGCCCGGACGGCTACGCGGAGGCGTTCTACGCGCGGCCGGAGCGGCTGCTCGAGCCGTCCGTGCGCCGTGCCCAGTCGGCGTGGACGCAGGTGGACGGTGCCGTCGAGCGGCGCTTCGAGGCGACGTTGCGGGACGACCTTTGCTCGGGCGCCTGGGACGCTCGCTACGGCGACTGGCGCTCGGCGCCCGCGTTCGACGGCGCGCTGCGCCTCGTGGTGGCGCGGCCAGGACGAGCCGCGTAGCGGCGGTCGGCGCCCCGGACCGGTCGTTTGGCGAGCCGCACGACCGGGAAGCGAGCGTTGCAGATCGAGGGGGAGGTCATGGCGGCTGAGTCGCTCGCTGAAGGCAAGGTCATCGAGACGCGCATCCCCGCGCGCCTGGACCGGCTGCCGTGGACGAACTGGCACTGGATGGTGCTCCTCGGCCTGGGGACCGTGTGGATCCTCGACGGCCTCGAGGTGACGATCGTCGGCTCGATCGCCAGCCGCCTCACCGAGAGTGGCTCGGGCATCAAGATCACCGAGTCCCAGATCGGCGTCGCCGCCTCGGTTTACGTCGCCGGCGCCTGCCTCGGCGCGCTGTTCTTCGGCTGGCTGGCCGACCGGCTTGGCCGCAAGAAGCTCTTCCTGATCACGCTCGCCGTCTATCTCGTGGCCACGGTGGCCACGGCGTTCACCTCGACCTTCCTGCTCTTCGCGGTCTGCCGGTTCTTCACCGGCGCCGGCATCGGCGGCGAGTACGCGGCGATCAACTCGGCCATCGACGAGCTCATCCCGGCCCGCGTGCGCGGGACTGTCGACCTCATCATCAACGGCTCCTTTTGGGTGGGCACCGCGTTCGGCGCGGCCCTGTCGCTCGTGCTGCTCGACCAGAACCTGTTCGCCGCCGACCTCGGCTGGCGCCTGGCCTTCGGGCTCGGAGCGGTGCTGGCGATCGGCATCCTGCTCGTGCGTCGCAACGTGCCCGAGAGCCCGCGCTGGATGTTCATCCACCGCCGCAGCGACGAGGCCGAGAAGCTCGTGGGCGAGATCGAGCACCAGGTCGAGGAGTCCACGGGCTCAGAGCTCAAGCCCGCGCAGCGGAGCATCCAGGTGCGCGAGCAGGAGAGCGTCGGCTTTCTCACCATCGCCCGCACGGTGTTCGGGGCCTATCCGCGGCGCACGATCGTCGGGCTCTCGCTGTTCACCGGTCAAGCGTTCCTCTACAACGCCGTCTTCTTCACCTACGCGCTCGTCCTCACCACGTTCTACGGGCTCTCCTCGGGCAGCGTCCCCCTCTACATCCTCCCCTTCGCGGTCGGCAACTTCCTCGGCCCGCTCGTGCTCGGGCGGCTCTTCGACACCGTCGGGCGCAAGCCGATGATCGCGGGCTGCTACATCCTCTCGGGGCTACTGCTCGCGATCACCGCATACCTGTTCAAGCACGGGGTGTGGACAGCCCAGACGCAGACCGCGGCGTGGTGCGTGATCTTCTTCTTCGCGTCCGCGGGCGCCAGCGCGGCGTACCTCACGGTGAGCGAGATCTTCCCGATGGAGACGCGGGCGCTGGCGATCGCCTTCTTCTATGCCGTCGGCACCGCCATCGGCGGAATCACCGGGCCGCTGCTGTTCGGCAAGCTCGTCGCGACCAAGGACGTGGACCAGGTGTTCTGGGGCTACATCCTCGGGGCAGCGCTGATGATCGGCGCCGGGATCGTCCAGGCCATCATCGGCATCGAGGCCGCGCAGAGGAACCTCGAGGACGTCGCCAAGCCGCTGTCGGCCGAGGCGGCGGAAGGCGCCGAGGACGAGCAGCGCCCCGCGGCCGAGGCGCGCGCCCCCGACCAGCGGCGACCGGCGGCGCAGCCTCAGAGCCGTGTGCGCGGGCGGGTGCGCTTCGGGCCCAGCGCGGAGGGCCTGTCGTGGTCGCCGATCCTCCAGAACTCGTCGCGGTTGGTGCCCGACGAGGACACCGACGACGAGGTGGCCGCCCTCGTCGGCGCGCTGCGCGAGGCCGGCCCGGACGGGCTCGAGCGGCGCGTGCTGGGCGCCCGTGTCAACTGCCGCCTCTGGGGTCCCGGCCGCTATCGCCGCGCCCTCGGCATCGCCCAGACCCGCGGCGACATTCGCCGAACCGGGCGATCGCGCTTCGTCGCCGCCTGAGCCTGACAAGGGAGGGGCTGCCGCCGAACGGGTCAGCGGTGATTTCTACCTCGTCGCAGAGCGACCGCAGGACTCGACGGTCCTGGTCGTCGGAGATGTGCTCGGGCACGGTCTGCTGACCGACGACCTCTGCCTGCCCGCCGCCCGGATCGCGTGAGCCCTCCCGGGGCTCAGGCCACGAGCCGCGCGTAGAGCCGGTCGAGCAGCGCCTGCGGGTCGTCGCACAGGCCGGTGTGCACCGGCCCGGGCTGGACGACGGTGCTCGACGGCGCCGTGAGCCAGCCGAAGCGCTCGGAGGGCTCGAGCGCGCCGATCGGGCCGGCCTGCGGGTCGCCCGCGGCGATGCGCACGAGCGCGTCGAGGTGGCGGCGCACGGCGTCGACGTCGGCGTCGGCGGCGAGCGCGCGCAGCTTGTCCTCGTCGAGCCGCGCCCGGGCGGCGAGGAAGCCGTGGCGGCGTGCGAAGACGACGACGCCCGCGTTGAGCGCCTCGCCGCGCTCGAGGTCGGGCACGACGCGCCAGACGGCGTACTGGAAGGCCTCAGCGGACACGGGCCCCCTCGGCCTCGCGCGCGAAGCCCCGCGGTGGCGCGAGGCGCTCGAGCAGGTGCTCGACGTAGGGCTCGCGGTCGTCGGGATCATCGAGCCAGGCGTCGGGGACGGCGGCCACCGCGGCCTCGACCGCGTCGGCGTCGAGCCGCGCCGCCGCGCGCTCGTCGGCTGCTGCGATCGAGCCCGCGAACGGCAGCAGGACGTGGTCGGCGATCGCCGGGAACGGGCGACGGGCGGCGTCGCCGGGCCATGCGGGGTCGTGGTGGCGGTAGAGCGCGGCGCCGTGGTCGATGAGCCACAGGCGCCCGTGCCAGACGAGGAGGTTGGGGTTGCGCGGCGCGCGGTCGACGTTGGTGACGAGCGCGTCGAACCAGACGACGTCGGCGGCGAGCTCGGGGTCGACGGCCGCGGGCGCCGCGGGGGAGAACGGCAGCGCGCCGGGCAGGAAGTCGAGGCCGGCGTTGAGGCCGCCGCTGGCCTGCACGAGCTCCTGGATCTCGACGTCGGGCTCGGCGTCGGCGAGCGCGGGGTCGACGTCGACGAGGACGAGGTCGGGCACGGCGAGGCCCAGCGCGCGACCGATCTCGCCGGCGACGACCTCGGCCACGAGCGCCTTGGGGCCCTGTCCGGCGCCGCGGAGCTTGACGACGTAGAGGCCGTCGTCGTCGGCCTCGACGAGCGCGGGCAGCGAGCCGCCCTCGCGCAGGGGCGCGACGTACCGCAGCGCCCGCACCGTCCGCAGCCGCGGCGCCGTCGAGGAGCCCATCGCAGCGGGACGGTATACGGTCGCCGGGTGCTCCCTATCCACGTCGCGCTCGTCTCGCGCAGCGAGCAGACGAACTCGGCCCAGGGCAGCCTGCGCGGATTCGTCGACACGCGCACCGACCACCCCGACCTCGACCACGGGCTGGCGCAGACCGACGCGACGCTCGCCGACGCCCGCATCGGCTGGCGGGGCGCGACGGCGTCAGCCGAGGCGCCCCGCCAGCCGATGCGCCTCGAGGAGGAGATCGAGCGGCTGTTGTCTTAGGTCATGGCGCCGAGAGGCTCGACCAGCCGAAGATGTCGGAGTTGCCGAAGTTCGCCGGGCACTGCTGCTGGGGGGCCGGCGCCACAGGCGCCGGCTCGTCGCCGCCCTGGTCGCCCTCGCCGCGCGGCTCCTCGGCCTCAGCGGTCGGCTGGCCGGTGGCCAGGGCCTCCTCGTGCAGTGCCTGGCGATACTCGTCGATCGCGGGGCAGTCGGCGCCGTTGCGGACGTCGTTCCAGACGCTGACGCCGTACCTGCGCGTTGCCGCTGCGTAGACGTAGTCCCCGAGGAACTCGGCCGCCAGGTTGTTCTGGGAGGACGCGCGGGCGTCGCCGGGCGCGCCGCGATGGGCGGGGGTGAAGCTGCCGACGCCTGCGGCGCCGGCGGTCGCGTGGAGCACCTGCCCGATGAGCGGCCGGCCGTTCGTCGGGCCCACGGCGCTCGTCTTGAACGGCTCCGTGAACGCGTTGTACACGAGCCAGACGTCGGTCCCGTTGGGCGCGATCGCCGGAGCGGAGTAGTACCCACGGTCGCCGCTGCGCTCGACCGCCGTAGGCGCCGTCCAGGACGCGCCGCCGTTGGTGGAGGTGCTGAACAGCACGTGCTCGTTGTTGAGCCCGTCGCGGCCGTCGACCCACGAGATCACGAGCCGGTTCGAGGCGTCGCCCCCGGTGGGCGCGCCGTTGGCGATGTCCACCGACGGCGCCGGCGACAGGTCGCTGCGCGCGCCGCCCACGCCGTCCTCGACGCAGCGGCCGATCGACGCCTCGAACGCGTTGCACGTGTCGAAGGCCGTGAAGATGTTCACCGGTCGCTCCCAGTGGGCGCCGCCGTCGAAGGATCGGATCATCTGGATCTGGCCCGGGGCGGCCGTGGTGGGGCTGAAGCCGAACTGGAAGTCGAACACGTAGACGACACCCCGCGAGTCGGTCCGAACCGTGCAGCCCGAGCGCCCAAAGCCGTTGCGGCTATGTGGGTTGTTCGTGGCGGGCGTGACCTGGTGCTGGGTGAAACTCGTGCCGCCGTCCGTCGAGGTCAGCACGTCGAGCGGCTGATTCGAGAACGGCGACGACGACGGCAAGCATGGACGGGCGCACGCGGGACGGCCTCCTGACGGGCGGGACACGAGCCTCTGCCGCGACAACGCCCCCAGGGCCCGAAGGTCAGGGGCTACTTGGAGCGCGCGCCGTCCGCGCCGGCCGCCTGGCCGGGCGCGCCGCCGTGCCCAAGCGCGTTGCCGCCGCCGGCGCGGCCGTCGGGAGCCGCCTTGGCGGGCGGGATCGACGGCGCCTGCGCGACCGTCGCCGCCCGCGTTGGCCCGGTCGAGACGGGGTGCGCCGGGTGCCCGGGGTGGGCCGGGCGAGTCCTCCCCGCCGCGGCGGACGAGGGCGCCGAGGTACGCACCGCCGCCGGGTGGGCCGGGTGAACGGGATGGACCGGATGAACGGGATGGACGGGATGGACGTGATGGGTGGCCGGCGCGGCTGCACGCTGGCTGCCGGGGGCCGTGTCGTGGCCGCGCGCAGCCGGCGCCGCCGGCGCCGCCGGCGGGG
>DATNGY010000180.1:0-5540 GCA_035605735.1 Solirubrobacteraceae bacterium | reverse complement strand
CGATGATCCGGTGGCAGGGCTCCGCGTAGACCTTGCCGGTCGAGCGCTCCACCGGGTCGAAGACGATGTACTTGTAGAGGCCGGACGTCATCCCCTCGGGCAGCCGCAGGCGGCCCGGGTGCCCGGCGTCCAGGTGCCGGCGCGCGATCGCGTTCTTCGCGCGGACGATCTCCGGCATCCGCTCGGTCTGCACGAGCCCGAGGGCGGCGGTGAACTCGCTCATCCGGAAGTTGAGGCCGTCGACGTCGTGGTCGGGCCGGCCGTAGCTGCGAAAGGCGCGCGCGAAGTCGAGGAGCGCCGCGTGGCGGGAGACCAGCATGCCGCCCTCTCCGGTCGAGATCGTCTTGGTGGCGTAGAACGAGAAGACACCCGCATCGCCCCACGTTCCCGGCCTGCGGCCGTTCCACTCGGCGCCGTGGGCGTGCGCGCAGTCCTCGACCAGGAAGACGCCCGCGTCGGCGCACAGCTGCGCGATGGCGGCGACGTCGAAGGCGATGTGACCGCCGATGTGCACCACGAACGCCGCGCGCGGCCGGTGACGGTCCAGCTTGGCCTCGAAGTCGGCCAGAGAGGCGCAGAGGTCCTCGCGGTTGCAGTCGACGAAGACCGGCCGCCCGCCGGCGTGCAGGATCGCCAGCGGCGTCGCCATGAACGTGTTCGACGGGCACAGCACGGCCTGCCCGCGGACGTCCGCGTAGCGCAGCGCGGCGAGCGCCCCGCCCGCCCACGAGGCCATGGCCACCGCGCCGAGGCCGTTCCACGCCGACCAGCTCTCCTCGAAGCGCTCGGTGAGCGGTCCCTCCGACCACTGCTCGGCGTCGATGATCTCGTCCCACAGCCGATGCAGCCGCTGCCGGTCGCGTCGATCGAAACCGATCGCGAAGCGGGCGAGATCTAGAGCCGCGACGCTCACGGGCGCGACGACCGTACCAGCACGCTCGGGGGCGCGTAGCCGATCGTCCCCGCGGCCGCGGAAGGGCGCTCAGGCGGCGTCCGCGCCCTCGCGGGCAGGCTGCGCGTCGCCGTCGCCGCCCTCGCGGGCGGGCTGCGCGTCACCGTCGCCGCCGTCGCGGGCGGGCTGCGCGTCGCCGTCGCCGCCCTCGCCGTCGAGCGCGCCGCTGAGGACCGCCTTCGACGGCCCCAGGAGCATCGTCATGTTGCGACCGTCGAGGTTCGGGCGCTGCTCGATCGTCGCGAGGTCCTGGAGCTCCTCCGCGAGCCGGTCGAGGATCAGTTGACCGCGCTCGGGGTGCGTCACCTCGCGTCCGCGGAACATGATCGTGATCTTGACCTTGTCCTTGTGACGGAGGAAGCGCTCGACGTGGCCCTTCTTCGTCGCGTAGTCGTGCTCGGCGATCTTCGGGCGGAACTTGATCTCGCGGATCGTTATCTGCTGCTGGTGCTTGCGCGCGGCCTTCTGCTTCTGGGTCTGCTCGTACTTGTACTTCGAGTAGTCCAGGATCCGGGTCACGGGCGGCCGCGCCTCCGGGGCGACCTCGACGAGGTCGAGCTCACGATCCTGCGCGAGCCGCAGCGCGTCGTCGGTGCGCATGACCCCGATCTGCGAGCCGTCCTCGTCGATGACGCGGACCTCGGGCACGCGGATGCGCTCGTTGACGCGGGTCGTGTCGCGCTCGGGTGGGCGCCGGTCGAGCCTGCGGGGGACCGGCACTAGTGGTCTGGGCGGCGGATCAAGAAGGCCGCTGTGTGGCGTGCGAGGCGAGCAACGCGGCGCAGTATAGCCACGCTCGGGCGGCCGGTCACGACAGCGCGCGGGCGAACGCCGGGCCCTCGCCGGCCCGTGCCTCGACGACCGATCTCGCCCCCAGGCACGTGCGAACGCGCCACGGGCGCACGTCGCGGTCGACGCGCACGACGGCGCCGTCGCCGTCGAGCCAGACGAGGTCGAGCGCGAAGCGCATCCCGGCGGTATGGACCGACCGGCAGGGCACGAGGTGCAGCGCCACGCCGGGGTCGGGCGGGTCGGCGCGCGCGAGGCCGCGCCGTCGCGCTCCCGCGTCGCGGGCGACTCGCAGCTCAAGCCCCTCGGGCAGCGGCCGGCGCTCGAGCCGCGAGAGGCGATCGGCGACGCTCAGCGCGGCCGGCGCTCCGCGGCCTCGGCCGCGAGCCGCTCGGCGAGCACGTCGACTGGCTCGGCGCCCTGGTCGCCCTCGCGGTGCCGGCGGACCGAGACGGTTCCCTCCTCGGCCTCGCGGTCGCCGAGCACGAGCATGTACGGGACCTTGCGCAGCTCGGCGTCGCGGATCTTGCGCCCGACCGACTCGGTGCGCGCGTCGACCTCGGCCCGCAGCCCGCTCGCGTGCAGCCGCGCCGTCGCGGCCTCGGCCGCCGGAACGTGGCGATCGGCGATCGGGAGCACGATCGCCTGCACCGGCGCGAGCCACAGCGGCAGCTCGCCGGCGTAGTGCTCGACGATGATGCCGATGAAGCGCTCGAAGGAGCCCATCGTCGCGCGGTGGATCATCACCGGGCGGTGCTCGGCGTTGTCGGCGCCCGTGTACTCGAGGCCGAAGCGCTCCGGCATCACGTAGTCGAGCTGGACCGTGCCCAGCTGCCAGGAGCGCCCGATCGTGTCGGTCATGTGGAGGTCGATCTTCGGGCCGTAGAAGGAGCCCTCGCCCTCGGCGAGCTGGTACTCGGCGCCGCGCTGCTCGAGCGCCGCGGTCAGCGCGGCCTCCGCGCGGTCCCACATCTCCTCGGCGCCGATCCGCTTGTCGGGACGCGTCGAGAGCTCGAGGCGCGGCTCGAGGCCGAAGCGGTCGTAGATCGCGTGGCCGAAGTCCAGGCAGCGGTTGACCTCGGCCGGGATCTGCTCCTCGGTGCAGAAGGTGTGGGCGTCGTCCTGGGTGATGTGGCGCACGCGCAGGAGGCCGTGGAGCGTGCCGCTCGGCTCGTGGCGGTGGACGAGCCCCTGCTCGGAGTAGCGGATCGGCAGGTCGCGGTAGGAGCGGCGATCGTCCTTGTAGAGCTGGACGTGCCCGGGGCAGTTCATGGGCTTCAGGCCCAGCGTCCGGCCCTCGACGTCCGTGAAGTACATGTGCTCGCGGTAGACGTCCCAGTGGCCGGAGGTCTTGAAGAGCTCGACGTCGAAGAGGATCGGCGTCTTGACCTCGCGATAGCCGCGCGCCGCGTTCTCCTCGCGCCAGAGCTCGGTGAGCGCGTTCCAGACGACCATCCCGTTCGGCAGCCAGAACGGCGACCCGGGCGAGAGGTCGGAGAACAGGAACAGCCCGAGCTCGCGACCGAGCCGGCGGTGGTCGCGGGCGCGGGCCTGCTCGAGGCGATGGAGGTGCTCGTCGAGCTCTGACTGCTTGAAGAACGCGGTCCCGTAGATCCGCGTGAGCATCGGGCGGGTCGCGTCGCCGCGCCAGTAGGCCCCGGCGACCGACTGCAGCTTGAAGGCGCCGATCGAGGCGGTCGTCGGCGCGTGCGGGCCGCGGCACAGGTCGGTGAACGGCCCGTTGCGATAGAGGCTCACGGTCTCGACGCCCTCGTCGCGGACGAGGTCCTCGATGAGCTCGACCTTGTAGGTCTGGCCCTCCGCCCGGAAGCGCTCGAGCGCCTCGCGGACGGGGACGTCGGAGCGCTCGAACGGCTCGGCGGCGGCGATGTGCTCGCGCATGCGCTCCTCGATGCGCCCGAAGTCGGCCTCCGAGACCGTCGTGCCGTCCGGGAAGTCGAAGTCGTAGTAGAAGCCCTGTTCGATCGGCGGCCCGATCGAGATCTTCACGCCGGGATAGAGCTCGAGCACCGCGGTCGCGAGGACGTGTGCGGCGTCGTGGCGGATGAGCTCGAGCGCATCGTGGCCGCTGCGCGCGGTGACGATCTCGACGGGCTCGCCGTCGCGCAGCGGGCGCCCGAGGTCGCGCAGCTCGCCGTTCTGGCGCACGGCGAGCGCGGCGCGGGCGAGCCCGGGGCCGATGGCGGCGGCGGCGTCGGCGCCCGTCGCGTCCTGGGCGAGCTCGAGCGGGGTGCCGTCGGGGAGCGTTACCTTCACCACCTCGATGCTATTGGAGCCCTGACGCCGCGCACGCATGGCGGTGAGCGGGCTTGCCAGGATGCGCGGCGTGCCTTCGACGACGCTGCGCGCCGCGTTCCCGGTTCTCGCCGACCGCGCCTACCTGAACGCCGGGACGTTCGGCCCGCTCCCGAGCGCTGCGGCGTCCGCCGCGGCGGAGGTCGCGGCGCGCGCGGCGGTCGAGGGCCGCGCGCGGCCCTACTTCGAGCGCCTGCTCGAGCTGCGCGAGTGTCAGCGCTCGGCCTACGCTGCGCTGCTCGGCGCCGACGCCGCCGACATCGCGCTGACGACTTCCACGAGCGACGGGCTCGTCCGCGTGCTCGGCGGGCTCGACCTCGGCCCAGAGGACGAGGTCCTGACGGCGCCGGACGAGCACCCCGGCCTGCTCGGGCCGCTGATCACGTTGCGCGAGCGCCGGGGCGTGCGGGTGCGCACGGCCCCCTTCGCCGCGCTCGCCGACGCGGTCGGCCCGGCGACGCGGCTCGTCGCCTGCTCGCACGTCAGCTGGATGACCGGCGCGCTGCGCCCCGACGGCCTCGCCGCGCTGCCCGACGAGGTCCCCGTGATCCTCGACGGCGCCCAGGGCGTCGGCGCCGTCCCCACCGACGTGGCCGCGCTGGGGTGCGCGTGCTACGCGGGCTCGGGCCAGAAGTGGCTGTGCGGGCCGATGGGCACCGGGATGCTCTGGGTCGCGCCGGCGTGGCGCGAGCGCGTGGCTCCGCTCGGCGCCACGTACATCAACCTCGCCGACGCCGCCGCCGGCCTCGACGGCGCCCTCCACCGCGACGCCCGCCGCTACGACGCCCCGGCCGTCGCGCTGGAGAGCGTCGCCGGGGCCATGGCGGCCCACGACGTGCTCGCCGCCGAGGGCTGGGACGCCGTCTTCTCGCGCGCGCGCGACCTCGCCGCCGAGCTCGCCAGCGCGCTCGCCGAACGCGGCCGCGAGGTGGCGCCGGGCGACGCGACGACGCTCGTGTCGTGGGAGGACGACGACGCGGAGGCCACCGCGCAGCGGCTCGCCGAGGCCGGCGTCATCGTGCGCTTCCTGCCGGGGGCGGGCCGCGTGCGCGCGTCGGTCGGCGCCTGGAACGACGGCTCTGACCTCGAGCGCCTGCTCGCGGCGCTCTAGTCCTCGCGCCAGCGGAAGAACGTCACGAGGTTTCCGTCGCGGTCGACGGTGGCGAACTCGCGCGTGCCGAAGTCCGTGTCGTCGGGGCCCTCGCGCGAGACGCGGTGCAGGACGTCCGCGCGCTCGAGCTCCGCAAACAGGCCGTCGACGTCGGCGACCTCGATCCGGCAGCTCGCGGTCCCGGCCAGGAACGACTCGGCGCCCGAGCTGACCGGCCGCTCGGCGAGGTCGGGGCGCCTGCGCCAGCCCTCGTCCGTCGCGCCCCAGAGATGCACGACGGCGTCGTCGCGGACCACCACCGCGAAGTCCTCGGTCTCGTGCACCGGTTCCAAGCCGAAGCGCTGGCGGTAGTACGCGACCGCCGCGGGCACG
>DATNGY010000179.1:0-3925 GCA_035605735.1 Solirubrobacteraceae bacterium | reverse complement strand
CGCGGTGTAGGGGTTGGCGAACCGGGCGCGGTAGTCGTCGATGAGCCGGCGCCGGCGCTCGTCGGGGGTCGGCGAGCCGGCGATGTCGCGCCGGTAGATGATGTTCACCGCGCCCTCGGGCCCCATGACCGCGACCTCCGCGCTCGGCCGCCGAGTACGGGTTGGCGAAGCGCGCCTTGTAGTCCGAGATCAGCTTCTGCCGCCGCTCGTCCGGCGTCGGCGAGCTGGCGATGTCGCGGCGGTAGATGATGTTCACCGCGCCCTCGGGGCCCATGACCGCGACCTCGGCGGTCGGCCATGCGAAGTTGAAGTCGGCCAACAGGTGCTTGGAGGCCATGACGTCGTACGCGCCGCCGTAGGCCTTGCGCGTGATCACGGTGATCTTCGGGACCGTCGCCTCCGTGAAGGCGTAGAGCAGCTTCGCGCCGTGGCGGATGATCCCGCCCCACTCCTGGCTCGTCCCGGGCAGGAAGCCCGGCACGTCGCAGAGCGTGAGCAGCGGGACGTTGAACGCGTCGCACGTGCGCACGAAGCGGGCGGCCTTCGAGCTCGCGTCGATGTCGAGGACGCCGGCGAGCTGCGCGGGCTGGTTCGCGACCACGCCGACCGCGTAGCCGTCGAGGCGGCCGAAGCCGACGACGATGTTGCGCGCCCAGTGCTCGTGGATCTCGAAGAACTCGCCGTCGTCGACCACGAGCCGGATGACGTCGCGCATGTCGTACGGCTTCGTCGGGCTGTCGGGGACGATGCTGTCGAGCTCTCCGGCCATGCGCGTCGGGTCGTCGGACGGCGCGACGCGCGGCGGGGTCTCGAGGTTGTTCTGGGGCAGGAAGCTCAGCAGGTAGCGCGTGTCCTGCAGGCAGGCGTCCTCGTCCTCGGCCGCGAGGTGCGCGACGCCGGACTTCGTGTTGTGGGCCATGGCGCCGCCGAGCTCCTCGAAGCCGACCTCCTCGCCGGTGACCGTCCTGATCACGTCGGGCCCCGTGATGAACATGTGCGAGGTCTCCTTCACCATGAAGATGAAGTCGGTGATCGCCGGCGAGTAGACCGCGCCGCCCGCGCACGGGCCCATGACGAGGGAGATCTGGGGGATGACGCCCGAGCACTGCACGTTGCGGGTGAAGACGTCGCCGTAGGCGCCGAGCGAGACGACGCCCTCCTGGATGCGCGCGCCGCCCGAGTCGTTGATGCCGATGACCGGGCAGCCGATCTTCGCCGCCAGGTCCATGACCTTGCACATCTTGTCGGCCATGACCTCGCCGAGCGACCCGCCGAAGACCGTGAAGTCCTGGCTGAAGGCGCAGACCCGCCGCCCCTCGATCGTGCCGTGGCCCGTGACCACCGCGTCGCCCCACGGCCGGCTCTGCTGCATGTTGAAGTCGGTCGTGCGGTGGCGGACGAACGTGTCGAGCTCCTGGAAGGAGCCCGGGTCCAGGAGGCGTTCGATGCGCTCGCGGGCCGTGAGCTTGCCCTTGGCGTGCTGCTTGGCCTCGGCTTCGGGCGAGGAGTGCATCGCCGCCTGGCGCAGCTCGGCGAGCTGCCCCAGCCGTTCCTCGAGGGTCTCGGGCGTATGCTGGCGCTGCGTCATGGCGGCGGCGAGTCTACGTGGACGAGACCCTGGTGGCGCGGGGCGCTCGGTCGCGTTAAGGTCCCGCGCCGTGGGGCTCGATGGGGGGACGATGACCATCGGCTCGGCCGCGCTCGCGGTCGAGGCTGCGCAGCCGCGGCGCGTGGCGCTCGTGCACGACTTCCTCGTCGACGTGCGCGGGGCCGAGCGGACGTTCGAGGTCGTGTGCGACATCTGGCCGCACGCCGACCTCTTCACCGCCGTCTACGACGCGGAGGGCACCGAGGGCCGCTTCGCGGGGCGCACCGTCCGCGCATCGTTCCTGCAGCGCATCCGGCCCACGGCGCGCAACTTCCGCGCGCTCTTGCCGCTCTACCCGCTCGCGATGGAGCGGCTCGACCTCAGCGGCTACGACCTCGTCGTCTCGAGCTCCAGCGCGTGGGCCCACGGCGTGGTGCCCGACGAGAACGCCGTCCACGTCTGCTACTGCCACAACCCGTTCCGCTACGCCTGGGACGAGCGCGAGGCGACGCTGCGCGCCCGGAGCCCGTTCACGCGCCCCGTGCTACGCGAGATCCTCGACCGCTGGCAGATCTGGGACCGCCGCGTCTCGCGCCGCGTCGACCGCTACATCGCCAACTCCGACGTCACGCGCGCGCGCCTGCGCGAGCACTTCGGGCGCGACGCGGCGGTCATCCACCCGCCCGTGCGCGTCGAGCGCTTCGCGCCGGGGCCGGTCGGCGACCACTACGTGCTCGTCTCCGAGCTCGTGGCGCACAAGCGCATCGACGTCGCGATCCGCGCCTTCAACCAGCTCGGCTGGCCGCTCGTCATCGTCGGCGACGGGCCCGAGGCCCGGCGGCTGCAACGCCTGGCCGGCCCGAGCGTCCGCTTCACCGGCCGCGTCTCGGACGCGCGCCTGTCCGAGCTCGTGCGCTCGAGCCGGGCGATCGTCGTCACCGCGATCGAGGAGTTCGGGATGGCCGCGGTCGAGGGCCAGGCCGCGGGCCGCCCGGCGATCGTCCCCGACGCCGGCGGCGGCCGCGAGACCGTGCTCGAGGGCGAGACCGGCGCCTTCTATCCGGCGGGCGACCCGGCATCGCTGGCGACGGCGGTCGGGCGCTTCCCCACCGAGGACGTCGATCCTCGCGCCTGCGTGACGAACGCGAGCCGCTTCTCGGCGGCGCGCTTCCGGCACGCGCTCGGCGACGCCGTCCACCAGACGTTCGGCGCCCTCAGTCCGACGCCCGGCTGAGCCGCGGAGCGGCGGGCTGGAGCGAGGCCACCGCGATCGCCGCGCCGCGCGACGCCAGCGACGCTTCGGCGGCCTCGACCATGCGCACGACCTCGACGCCGAGCTCGATGTGCGAGCGCGGGCGCTTCCCGGACCGCACGGCCTCGATGAAGTCGGCGAGCTCCAGGCGCAGCGGCTCGGCGACGTCGAGGCGCGGGGTGACGATGTCGCCCGTGCGGTAGGAAAGCTGGAACTCGCCGAACGTCTCGGGCTCGAGCTGCTCGACGCGGCGGTCGAAGACGCGCACGGGCTCCGGGCTCGTGTCCTCGTAGACGACCATCTTGCGCTCGCCCACGAGGACGGTGCGCCGCAGCTTCGTCGGCGCCAGCCACGAGACGTCGAGCCGCGCGAGGCAGCCGTCGGGGTAGCCGATGTCGATGAACGCGACGTCGACCACGTCGGCGACGATCGCGTCGCGACCGATCGCGCGCACGAAGTCGGCCTGGCCCATCCAGTACGTCAGGATCGAGAAGTCGTGGGGCGCGAGATCGCGGACGACGCTGTTGTCGCGCTGATGGATTCCGAGGTTCACGCGGCTCGAGGTCGCGAAGTGCACGCCGCCCAGCTCGCCTGCGTCGAGCATGCGCTTGATGGCGAGGACCGCCGGCGAGTAGAGGAATGTGTGGCCGGGCATGACGACGAGGCCGCGCTCGTCGGCGAGCCGGCGCAGCTGCGCGGCCTCGCGCACCGTGGCCGCCAGCGGCTTCTCGACGAGGACGTGCTTGCCCGCGAGCAGCGCCCGGCGCGCGAGCTCGAAGTGCGTCGCGATCGGCGTCGCCAGCACGAGGGCGTCGAGGCCCTCGCCGAGGAGGTCGTCGAAGTCGCCGGTCAGCTCCACGTGGGGATAGCGGCGACCGTGGCGCTCGAGCGCGCGCGCGTCCGGGTCGCAGGCCGCCACGACGGCGACGTCCTCGAGCTCGTACGCGTTGCGAAGCAGGTTCGGCCCCCAGTAGCCCAGGCCGGCGAAGCCCAGGCGGACCTCGCCGCGCACGTCGAGTGCACGACGGACCGACGCCGGCTCGGCCACGAGCCTGTCGTTCCCCCCGGTCACCGCGGCGGAAGCT
>DATNGY010000178.1:0-10666 GCA_035605735.1 Solirubrobacteraceae bacterium | reverse complement strand
GCGACGTTCACGATCGACCCCGTCAGCGCCCGCGACTTCGACGACGCGATCTCGTGCGAGGAGATCGGCGACGACGGATGGCGCGTGTGGGTGCACATCGCCGACGTCAGCGCGTACGTGCGCCCGGGCACGGCGATCGACCGCGCCGGGGACGTAGACGCTCGTGGCGCGCCGGTAGGCCTCGCGGTCGACGGCCGATCCGGGCCGCACATAGGCGCTGACGTCGGCGATGTGCACCCAGATGCGCGTGCGCCCGTCGCCGAGCGCCTCGGCCGAGATCGCGTCGTCGAAGTCGCGCGCGGTGACCGGGTCGATCGTGAACGTCGGCAGGTCGCGCAGGTCGCGGCGCGCGACGTCGGGCGGCGCGGCCTCGCGCGCCGCGCGCTCGACCCCCGGCGGGAACGAGCGGCGCAGGCCCCGGTCGAGCATGAGCGCCTCGAGCACGTCGCGCGCGACGTCGGGGCGTCCGATGATCCGGGCGATGCGCGCGCGGCCACCGCCGCCACGGCGCGGGGGCGCAAGAAGCGCGAGGCGCCCGGGCGCGGCGTCGCGCGTGCGCTCGACGGTGACCCGGCGCCCGCGGTCCAGGAACGGCTCGCCGACGAGGAAGCGCCCGCGCTGCTCGAGGAGGACGACGCGCGGCACGTCGAGCGTGCCGGCGTCGCCGCGCGTCAGCGCCGGCACGCGGGGCCCAGCGCCTTGTCGGCCGCATCGAGCGCCTCGTCGCGCGCGGTCGCCGGGTCGTCCTTCGCCTTGACGTCGGGCGTGATCCCCGCGCCGCGGCTGACGCCCCGACCCCCGAGGTTGCGCCCGCTCGGCGTGAAGTACTGCCCGGCGGTGATGTCGAGCGCGCCGCCGTTGGAGAGCTCCACGACCTCCTGGAAGACGCCCTTGCCGAACGTCTTCGTGCCCACGACCGTCGCGCGCTTGCGGTCCTGCAGCGCGCCGGCGACGATCTCCGAGGCCGACGCCGTCCCGTCGTCGACGAGGACGACGAGCGGCGCCTTGGGCACGACGGGCGTCCCCGTCGCCCGCAGCGTGCGCTCGGGCACGGAGCGCCCGCGCGTGGTGACGATCGACCCGTCGGAGAGGAACGCGCTGGCCACGAGCTGGGCCTCGGTCACGAGGCCGCCGCCGTTGTCGCGCAGGTCGAGTACGAAAGCGTCCGCGCCGCGCGCCTTGAGCCTGCGCAGCGCGGCGTACACGGACGCGTGGGCGCCCGAGCTGAACTGCGCGAGGCGCACGACGCCGACCTTGCAGCCGTCCTCGGAGCGCAGCTGGGAGGCGACGACGGGGACGGTCACGGTCGAGCGCTCGAGCGTCTTGGTGACCGTGCGCCCGCCGCGCCGGTACGTCAGGCGCACGTCGGTGCCCGGCGGTCCCTTGATGCGGTCGGCCGCCTCGTTCTGCTTGACCCCGGCGAGCGAGCGACCCCCGACGGCGACGATCAGATCGCCCGCGCGGATCCCGGCGCGAGCCGCCGGCGAGCCGTCGTAGACGGCCTCGACCCGCAGCCCGTCCGGGCGTCCGGAGACCTGTAGGCCGACGCCGCTGAACTGGCTGTTCTGGGTCTGCTTGAAGCGCCGGTACTCCTGGGGGTCGAAGTAGTTCGAGAAGCGGTCGCCCAGCTTGGTGACGATCCCCGCGATCGCGTCGTCGGCGAGCCGGTCCTTGGGGATCTCGCGGTAGTAGGTGTCGTGAACCTTGTCGATCGCCTCGCCGACGACGCGCGTGTCCTCGTCGCCGACCAGCGCGTCGCGCACGGGCCCGGGCAGCCAGCCGGGGTGGCGGGCGCCGACCCAGAGGCCCGCCACGAGCACGGCGACGACCAGCGCCGCGACGACGAGCGGGAGGGTCGGGATGCGGCGGCGGCGCACCCGGCACAGGGTAGGGCGCGGCCGCGCTCAGACCCGCAGGAAGCGGCGCAGCGAGAGGCCCGAGCCCAGCGCGCTGACCGCGACCGACGCCCCGAGGAGGACCGCTGCGAGCAGGCCGAAGTGGATCGTCTGCGGGGCGGCCAGGAGCGAGAACTCGCTGATGAGCGGGTCGAGCAGCGCGATCTTGCCCACGAGCAGGAGCACGACCGCCGCCGCCCCACCGAGCGCGCCCAGGACCACGCCCTCGAGCACGAACGGCCAGCGGATGAACCAGTCGGTCGCGCCGACGAGCTTCATGACCTCGACGTCGCGCCGCCGCGAGAAGAGCGAGAGCCGGATCGTGTTCGAGACGAGCAGGACGCTTGCGAGGATCAACAGCCCGGCTAGCAGCCCGGTCGCGAGCTTCACGACGCGCGTGGCCACGAGGACCTTCTTCGTGTTGTCCTGGGAGTCCTTGACCGAGTCGATCGCCGGGTCGATCGCGGTCCGCCCGCCGCCCGCCGCCGTCGGCGCCAGCGCGTTGCGCAGGGCGAGTGCGTTGTCGGGGTCGTCGGGCGTGACGCGGAAGGTGTCGGGCAGCGGGTTGGAGCCGAGGAGCTCGTAGGCCTCGGGGTAGCGGCGCTTCTGCTCCGCGTAGGCCTCGCTCTTGGACAGGAACTGCACCGAGCCGACGTGCGGGACGCGGTCGCGCAGGAGGGTGCGCACGCGCCCGACGTCGCCGGGCGTGGCGTTCGTCTTCAGGTAGACGTTCACGAGCACGCGGGAGCGGACGTCGTTGGCGGCCCCGGTCGTCGCCTGGACGATCGGGATGAAGACGCCGAGCACGAGGACGGTGACGAGCACGGAGGCCCAGGCCGCAAAGCTCGGGACCGCGTTGCGCGTCAGCGAGCGCAGCGCCTCGCGCAGGAAGAACGAGAGCCTCACTCGGCGAACCAGTCGTTCGGGTCGGACGCCCGCTTGGGCTCGGGCGCGGGCTCGCGCAGCAGCGCGCCGAACTCGGCGGTCGTGAGGTCCTCGCTCGGGGCATAGCGCCCGCTGCGCTCGTCACGGACGATCTGTCCGGCGTCGAGCTCGATGACCCGCCGGCGCATGCGGTCGACCATGTTCGAGTCGTGCGTGGCGACGAGCACGGTCGTGCCGGTGCGGTTGATGCGGTAGAGCAGCTGCATGATCCCGATCGACGTCTCGGGATCGAGGTTGCCGGTCGGCTCATCGGCGAGGAGCAGCGGCGGGTGGTTGACGAAGGCGCGGGCGACGGAGACGCGCTGCTGCTCGCCGCCGGAGAGCTGGTCCGGCACGTTGTGGAGCTTCAGCGAGAGCCCGGTGAGGCGCAGGATGTCGGGGACCTTGGCCCGGATCTCCTTGCGCGTGCCGCCGGTGACCTGCAGCGCGTAGGCGACGTTGTCGTGGACGGTGCGGTTGGGCAGGAGCTTGAAGTCCTGGAAGACGACTCCGAGGTTGCGCCGGTAGTAGGGCACCTTGCGGCGCGTGATGTCGGCGAGATCGCGCCCGGCGACCTGGATCGTGCCCGCGCTCGGCTCGAGCTCCTTGATGAGCAGGCGCATGAGCGTCGACTTGCCCGAGCCCGTCGAGCCGACGACGAAGACGAACTCGCCGCGGCGGATCGTGAAGCTGATGTCGTCGAGCGCGAGGTCGCCCGAGCCCTCGTAGCGCATGGAGACGCGCCGGAACTCGATGACGGCGGGCGCCGCGTCGGTCGAGGACGACCCGTGCGCGCGCTCGAGGAGCTCGGCTTCGGTGGTGGCCATACCCGTCGGCAAGTTAGTCGCGTGGCCGCCGCTCTCCTGCCGGTCGCCTGCGCCTGCAACGCGGGTTGCAGGCGCAGGGCGGTCAGCGCGCGGTGTAGGGCCCGGTCGACTCGGCGTGGTAGCCCTTCGCGCCGACCGCGCGCGCGAGCGGGCTGCGCGGGTCCTCCCCCGCGCGCATGCGCTCGAGCGCCGCGCCGAAGTCGTGGCGCGGCGCCCAGCCGAGGTCGCGGCGGGCGCGCGCGTTGACGTAGACGCGCTCGATGCTGTCGAACATGCGCCAGCCGCGCTCGGCGTAGAGGGCCTCGAAGTCCGGGTGCAGGCGGCGGACGACGGCCGGCGCGTCGGCGCGCAGCGCCGGGAGGTCGGACGGCGCGAACGGCGTCGTCGCGCTCACGATGTAGCGCCCGAAGCGCAGCGCGGGCGCGCGCTCGAGGGCGCACCGGCACGCGGTCACGACGTCCTCGAGGTCGACGCGCCGGTAGAGGAGCTCGTTGACCTTGACGTTGAGGTCGTCGAAGGCGGCGCGGACCTCGTCGCGGTCGTCGGCCTCGGGAAAGAAGCGCGACGTCCGCAGCACGAGGCAGGGCAGGCCTCCTTCGCGGTGCATGAGCTCGCAGAGGTCCTCGGCGGCGACCTTCGTGACCCCGTAGACGTTGCGCGGGACGGGCACCACCTCCTCGGTGATCCAGGCCGCGGGCGCGCCCGCGGGCGGGGCGAGCGCGCGGCCGAACGCGCTCGTCGTGCTCGTGAACACGAACCGGCCGACGCCGGCGGCGACGGCCTCCTCCAGCAGCGCGAGCGTCCCGGTCACGTTCACGTCGACGAACTCCTGGCGCGCATGCGTGCCGACGTGCGGCTTGTGCAGGGTCGCGACGTGGACGACGGCCTCGACGCCGTCGAGGGCCCGCCGCACCGTCGCGCGGTCCGTGATCGAGCCGACCACGTCGGTCTGCGGCGCGTCGAGGACGTCGAGGCCGACGACCTCCTCGCCGGCGTCGGTCAGGACGCGAACGAGCGCGTCGCCGAGGTGGCCCGAGCTGCCGGTCACGAGGATGCGCATCGCCGCAGGGGTAGCAGGCGCGCGCTCAAGGCGATCGACGACGACGACGAGCGCTTCGAGCGCGGGCTGCGCCGCGTGCTCGACGGCATCGCCGCCGAGGTGGGCGAACCCGCCTGAGTATCGTCAACCGGCGATGCCGACGATCACCTCCTCCACCGCTCCGAACGGGCTGCCGGTCCACCGCGTCGCGCTCGAGGGCACCCGGGCCACGACGATCCTCGTCGCCTTCGACGCCGGCGCGCGCACGGAGCGCCCGGAGGAGAACGGGATGGCGCACTTCCTCGAGCACCTCGTGTTCAAGGGCGGCGAGCGCTACGACGACTACCGCAAGGTCAACGAGACGGCCGAGCGGATGGGCGGCACGCTGAACGCCTACACGTCGCACGATCTCGTTGCCTTCCACATCACCGTCCGCGCCGAGGCGGCGATGGAGGCGATGGACCTGCTCACCGACTTCGTAGGGCGCCCGCGCATCGACGCGGGCGAGCTCGACCGCGAGCGCGGCGTCGTGATCCAGGAGATCCAGCGCTACAAGGACCAGCCGGCCGCGGTGGCCGAGGAGCTCATCGACCAGGCCGCCTTCGGGGACCACCCGCTCGGGCGGACCGTCCTCGGCCCCGAGGAGCACCTGCGCACGTTCACGCGGGAGGGGATCGTCGCCTTCCGCGAGCGCCGCTGGGCGGGCGAGCGCGGCGGCGCGTTCGTGGTCGGCAACGTCGACCACGTGCCGGCGAGCACCCGCGGCCGGAACGGCCGTGCGTCGGGGGAGGCGGACGAGCTCTTCGGGCGCTTCCCGACGCTGCCCGCGCCCGAGCGCTACGAGCCCGTGGGCGCCTTCGACCCGCAGCGCCTCGTCGAGGAGCGCGACACGAACCAGTCGCACCTGCGCATGAGCTACCGGCCCGAGGTCGACGTCGCCGACGCGCGCGCCCGCGCGGCGTTCACCGTCTACGCAACGCTGCTCGGCGGCTCGATGGGCTCGCGGCTCTTCGACGAGATCCGCGAGCAGCGGGGCCTCGCGTACTCCGTATATGCGATCGACCACGCCTACGCCGACGTGCCCGTGCTCCAGCTCGGGGCCGGCCTGGACTCGTCGAAGTGCCCGGAGGCCTACGCGCGGATGCGCGAGATCGTCGGCGAGCTCCACGCCGACGGGCCGCGCGCCGAGGAGGTCGAGCGCGCCCGCGCCTACGCGGCCGGCCGGCGGGTGCTCGCCTTCGAGAACACGAACGCCGTCGCGCGGCACGCGGCCAACCAGGCGATCGTCTTCGACGAGGACATCGACCCCGACCGCTCGATCGCGCTCCTCGACGAGGTCCGCCATGAGGACGTCGTCGCCGCCGCGCGCTCGGTGGACCCCGAGCGCCTCGCGGTGGCGTGCGTCGGGCCGCACACGGCGGACGAGTTCTGATTCGGTGAACAGCCCCACGCCTCGCGGCGCGTCCGGCACAATGAAGCCGTGGTCGTCGCCGAGGCGCTGAACACGCGCGAGCTGCGGCGCTACGTCGCGCGGATCGGGGACCGCTGGCCGCTGGAGCGGGCGCTTCTCGGGGGCGCGCGGGTCGACGACGCCCGCGGCCTCGGTCCGCAGCGCGAGCGCGGGCCGGAGTACGTCGTCGTCCTCGTCTCGGAGTTCTTCGACGGCGTCCCGTGGCTCGAGCGCGTCTACGTGGCCGGCTCGCTGTGGGACGCCGCCGAGATGCGCGATCCCGCCGACGTGCACTGCTACACGCCGCCCGAGTTCGAGCGCAAGCGCGCGAAGCTGGCGAGCGTACGGGACGCCGCCGAGGACGGCCTCGACCTGCTCGCGCTCTAACCAAGCCACCCTTCGATGAGGCGCCGCGCGATGGCCTCGCGCGGCGGGAGCAGGACGCCGCCGCCCGCGAGCTCGGCGCGCTCGAACCAGCGGACGTCCTCGAGCTCGCCGTCGCGGACGGCGGGTTCGCCGCTGATCCAGGCGGCGGTGAAGCCGAGCATGAGCGAGACCGGGAAGGGCCACGGCTGCGAGGAGCGGTAGCGGACGTCGGCGACCTCGATTCCCGACTCCTCGCGGACCTCGCGCGCGACCGCCTCTTCGAGGCTCTCCCCCGGCTCGACGAAGCCCGCGAGCGCGCTGTAGCGGCCGGCCGGCCACGTCGCCTGGCGGCCGAGGAGGGCGCGGTCGCCGTCGGTTACGAGCATGATGACGACGGGGTCCGTGCGCGGGTGGTGCTCGGCGCCACAGCGCGGGCAGCGGCGTACGTGGCCGGCGTCGCCGGGCTCCGTCGGCGCCCCGCAGTTGGCGCAGAAGCGGTGCAGGCGGTGCCAGTTGAGCAGGGCGACGGCGTGGGCGAGCAGGCCGCCCTCGCGCTGCGAGAGCCCGGGCGCGAGCTCGCGCAGGCCGCGCAGCGACGCACCGGGGAACAGCTCGGCAGCCGCCTCCGCGCCGGGGTCGGCGGCGAAGAGCGCGCCGCCCGAGCCCGGCTCGACTCCGAGGAGCACGAGCTCGGTGCCGGCCGGCAGCGCGTCCAGGGTGACGCGCGCGGGCCCGTCGCCGTCGGCGAGCACGCCGCCGTCGGTGGCCACGACCGCGCGTGCGGCCGGGTCGGCGCGCGCCGCCCGCAGCCACGCGGCGTCCGTGCGCCGCGCCCCGGCGCGGTCGAGCGCGCTTCCGGCGAACGTGTTCGGCGCGGCCACTTGCGCGCTGCTACCCGATCGCGACCATGCGCTCGATCGGGACACGCGCGCGCTCGGCGATCGCCTCGGGCACCTTGACCTCGGGCGCGAGGTCGCGCAGGCAGTCGTGGAGCTTGGGCAGCGTGATCATCTTCATGTAGCGGCACGTCGCGCGCTCGTTGGCGGCGACGAAGTCGACGTCGGGCGCGGCCATTCGCAGCTGGTGGAGCATCCCCGTCTCTGTCGCCACGATCGCCGTCCCGTCGGCGTCGCCGTGTGCCTGTGCGTAGCGGAGCATCCCGCCCGTCGAGAGCATGTGGACGCCCTCGGGATCGACGTCGCCGGCGGCGACGTACTCCATGACCGAGGTCGAGCAGCCGCACTCGGGGTGGATGAGGAAGTCGGCGCCCGGGTGCTCGGCACGCGTGCGCGCGATGTCCTTCGGGCGGATGCCGGCGTGGACGTGACACTCGCCGTTCCACACGTGCAGCGACCGCCCGATCGTCTTCTCGACGTACGCGCCGAGGAACATGTCCGGGCCGAAGAGGATCTCGGTCTGCTGCCCGTGCTCGCGGAGGATGTGCTCGACGACCGCCACGGCGTTCGACGACGTCACGCAGTAGTCGGTGAGCGCCTTGATCTCGGCCGTCGTGTTCACGTACATGACCGTGATCGCGCCGGGATGCTGCGCCTGCCAGGCGCGCAGCTCGTCCGGGGTGATCGAGTCCGCCAGCGAGCAGCCCGCGCCGAGGTCGGGGATGAGCACCGTCTTCGCGGGCGCGAGGATCGACGCCGTCTCGGCCATGAAGTGCACGCCGCAGAACGCGATCACCGACGCGTCCGCGGCCGCAGCCTGGCGACTCAGGCCGAGCGAGTCGCCCACGTAGTCGGCGACGTCCTGGACCTCGGGGACCTGGTAGTTGTGGGCGAGGATCACCGCGTCGCGCTCGCGCGCGAGCGCGCGCACCTCGTCCTGCAGGCGGGCGACGTCGGTGGGCTCGAGGACCGGGCTCAGGGTCGGGAGTGGCGCCATCGGGAGGTTCATGGCTCGGGCTCCAGGAGGAGGGAGAGGTCGAGGGCGGGCGCGGAGTGCGTCAACGCCCCCACGTAGATGAAGTCTACGCCGGTCTCCGCGATCTCCCGGACCGTCTCGAGCGTGACGCCGCCGCTGGCCTCGAGCTCCGCGCGGTCGCCGACGCGCGCGACCACCGCCCGCAGCCGCGCCGGGTCCATGTTGTCGAGCAGCAGCCGTGGCGCTCCCGCGGCGAGCGCCTCGTCGACGTCGTGCTCGTCGCGGCACTCGACCTCGAGCGGCAGCTGTGGCGCGGCGGCGCGCGCGGCCCGCACCGCCGCGCCGACGCCGCGGGTCAGCGCGGCGTGGTTCTCCTTGACGAGGATCGCGTCGTACAGGCCGGCGCGGTGGTTGGTGCCGCCGCCGGCCGCGACCGCGGACTTCTCGAGCGCGCGCAGGCCGGGGGTCGTCTTGCGCGTGTCGAGGATGCGCGCCCGCGTGCCGGCGACGGCGCCCACGTAGCGAGCCGTGAGCGTCGCGATGCCGCTCAGGCGCTGCAGGAAGTTCAGGGCCGTGCGCTCGCCGGCGAGCAGCGCGGCCGCGTCGCCGTCGAGCGCGAGGACCGGCCCGCCCTCGCGCCAGACGCCCTCCTCGGTCTCGCGCCGCGCACGAACGCCGGCGTCGAGCGCCGCGAAGCAGCGCTCGGCTACCTCGAGGCCGAAGACGACGCCCGGCGCCTTCTGCGTGATCCGCGCGTGCGCCCGGGTGCCGGGCGGGACCGTCGCCCGCGTGGTGACGTCGCCGGGGCCGACGTCCTCGGCGATGGCTCGGGTCACGAGGTCGTCGAGCGCGTCGGGGTGCACCGTCCCGAGGCTAGTGATCCCGGAGCAGCACGAGCTCGCGCGCGAGCCCGACGAAGCCCTCGCGCGCGTAGAAGCGGCGCGCGCCGTGGTTGGCCTCGAGGACCGAGAGCCGCAGCTCGCGGTCGCCGGCGTGTGCGCGGACCGCGGCGAGCAGACCGGCGCCGAGGCCGGCGCCGCGCGCGTCGGCGGCGACGGCGATGTCCTCGACGACGACCGCGACGGTCGGCCAGTCGGGCGAGGGCGCCGCGGCCGAGGCGAACGCGAACCCCAGCGGCGGTCCGCCGGCCCCCCGCGCCACGAAGAGCGCGCCGTCGCCGGCGGCGAGGGCACGGGCGTAGCGATCACGCGTCATCACCCAGCAGGCGTCGTCGTCGCGGACGGGTCCGAACTCCGGCGCCACGGCCGCGTGGTGATCGCGCAACGCGAGGACGAGCGGTCGCAGCTCGCCGAGGGCGCCGTCGTCGCGGAGGACCGAGAGCGGAGGCATGCGGCAGATGATACACTACGTATTATGAGTGATGCAAGTGTGTCGCAGGCGGTGCTCGCGGCCGCCCGCCGGCTCGCGGCGCGCAACGCGCTCGCCGGCGCGTCGATGGCCGACATCGCCCGCGAGGCCGGGATCACGCGCGTCACGCTCTACCGCCGCGGCGAGACGCGCGCGGCGATCGTCGCGGCCCTGCGCGACGAGCTCGTCCGCGAGGAGCGCGAGCGCCTGCTCCCGATCCTCGCGCAGGACGGCGACGCGCGCACGCGACTCGAGCGGATGCTCGAGGGCCTGTGCGCGATCACCGACGCGCGGGCCGACCTCATCACCGGGCTCGACGACGCGACGCTGAACGCGATCTACCACGAGGAGGGCGACGCCCCGCTCACACGCCCGGAGTTCGCGGCGCCGATCGCCCGGCTGCTGCGCGACGGGCGGCTCGACCGCTCGCTGCGGGCGTTTCCCGACCCCGACGAGGCGGCGACCGTGCTGTACGCCCAGGTCTCGTACACCTACCTGCACCTGCGCCGCGAGCACGGCTGGCCGGCCGAGCGCGCGAGCGCCGCTGTCCTCGACCTGGCGCTCGAAGGGTGCCTGCCCTAGCTATGGTCAGCTGGTCTTGCGCCCGCGCCGCTTCGCCCAGGTCGACGTCTTCGCCGCCGAGCCCCAGCGCGGCAACCCGGTCGCGGTCGTGCTCGACGGCGGTGGTCTCGACGACGACGCGATGCAGCGCTTCGCGCGCTGGACGAACCTGTCGGAGACCACGTTCGTCCTCGAGCCGACGGCGCCCGGCGCGGACTATCGGGTGCGCATCTTCACGCCGGTCCTCGAGCTGCCGTTCGCGGGCCACCCCACGCTCGGCACCTGCCACGCGTGGCTCGAGGCCGGCGGCCGCGCCGAGACTGACCGCATCGTGCAGGAGTGCGGCGTCGGCCTCGTCGAGGTC
>DATNGY010000177.1:0-2334 GCA_035605735.1 Solirubrobacteraceae bacterium | reverse complement strand
GTGCGGGTTGTCGACGCGGAAGACGGTGACGCCCAGCTCGACCCAGTGGCGCACGACCTGGTGCAGCGCCTCCCAGAGGCCGCGCCAGTCCTCGCAGCCGAAGTCGACGTTGTAGATGTCCTGGTACTTCTTCGGCGGGTTCTCGGCGTACTTCAGGGTGCCGTCCGGGCGCCGGTAGAACCACTCCGGATGCTCCTTCAGCCACGGGTGGTCGGGCGAGCAGTTGATCGCGAGATCGAGGGCGACCTGCATGCGGTGCGCGCGCGCGGTCTCGACGAGCGCGACGAAGTCCGCGTCGGTCCCCAGGGCGGGGTCGATCGCGTCGTGGCCGCCGTGCTCGTTGCCGATCGCGTAGGGGCTGCCGGGGTCGTCGAGGCCGGCGACGAGCGCGTTGTTGGCGCCCTTGCGGTTCGTGCGGCCGATCGGATGGATCGGCGGCATGTAGAGGACGTCGAAGCCGAGCTCGGCCAGCCGCGGCACCTGCTCGGCCAGGCCGGCGAACCCGCCCCACGAGCGCGGGAAGGCCTCATACCAGGAGCCGAAGCGCGCGAGCTCGCCGTCGACGTAGACGGGCGGCGGCGGCGGCTCGGGCTCGGTGAGCTCCGTGCGCTCCTGGTGGCGCTCGACGAGCTCGAGCAGCTCGGGGTCGAGCCCGAGCTGCGGGTCGTCGAGGAGCGCCTCGGCGGCGGCGCGCAGGCGGCGTTCGTCCTCGCCCTCCGCGCGGTCGGCGGCGGCGCTCACGAAGACGGCGCCCTCGCTGAGCTCGCCGGAGAGGTCGGGCTGGCCGACCTCGAGCTTGCGCGCGAGCTCGTCGCGCCAGCCCGCGAAGAGGTCGACCCAGGCCTGGATCGTCCACGCGGTCCGGCCCGGGGCGCCGACGGCGAACGCGCCGTCCCAGAGCACGCCGTTGTGGTGGGCGTCGACCGGGCGCAGCGGCGCCTCCGACCACTCCCGCGCGCCCTCGTCGCGCCAGCGGACGACGGCGCGCAGCACCTCGTGCCCGTCGCGGAAGATGTCGGCCGAGACGCGGACCGCCTCGCCGGCCGTTCGCTTGACCGGGTAGCGCCCGGCGTCGACGGTGGGCGCGACGTGCTCGATCCGGATCCGCGGCGGCGGTTGGGACGGAGCGCGCTCGGGCACGGTGGTCCCTCTTCCCAGATGCGACTCCAGAGAACCGCAGGCGTCCAGCTCCACGTCACTTCACTGCCCGGCGGCCGCCTCGGCGCCCCCGCGCGCGCGTTCGTCGACTGGCTCGCCCGCGCCGGCCAGTCGTGGTGGCAGGTGCTCCCGCTCGGACCGCCGGACCGCTACGGCTCGCCCTACAAGGCGGCGTCGGCCTTCGCGGCCTGGCCGGCGCTCCTCGCCGAGCCCGACGCGCCCGTCGACCCGCTCGAGGCCGACGCCTTCCGGGCGCGCCAGGCCGACTGGGTCGAGGACTGGATCGCGTTCGCAGGGCGCGGCGCGCTCGCCGACCAGGTGCGCTTCGAGCGCGAGTGGAGCGCGCTGCGCGCGTACGCGGCCGAGCGCGGCGTCCGGATCATCGGCGACGTGCCGATCTACGTCGCGCCCCGCAGCGCCGACCACCGCGCGCACCCCGAGCTCTTCCGCGACGACGTCGTCGCCGGCGCGCCGCCCGACGCGTTCGCGGCGACCGGCCAGCTTTGGGGCAACCCGATCTACGACTGGCCGGCGCTGCGCCGGCGGCGCTACCGCTGGTGGACGGCGCGCCTGCGCCGGACCTTCGGGCTCTTCGACCTCGCCCGGCTCGACCACTTCCGGGGCTTCGTCGCCTACTGGGCGGTGCCGCGCGCAGCGCGCCAGGCCGCGGGCGGGCGCTGGGTGCGCGGGCCGGGGCGCGCCGTCTTCGACGCCGCGCGGCGCGCGCTCGGCGACGAGCTCCCGGTCATCGCCGAGGACCTGGGGGTCATCACCCAGGGGGTCACGCGGCTGCGCGAGGCGCTCGGGCTCCCCGGGATGGCCGTGCTGCAGTTCGGCTTCGACCCGCGCGACCCGCACAGCCCCCACGCCTTCGCCCGCCTCCGCGAGCACCAGGTCCTCTACACGGGCACGCACGACAACGACACGCTGCGCGGATGGCTCGCGTCGCTGCCGCCGGAGCGGCTCGCCGCGGTGCGGGCGGCCGGCGCGACCTCCGACGAGCCGTGGTGGGACCTCATCGGGCTCGCGCTGGACTCGCGCCCGGCGCTGTGCATGCTCCAGGTCCAGGACGTGCTCGGCCTCGGGAGCGAGGCGCGGATGAACCTCCCGGGCACCCGCGGCGGGCAGTGGCGCTTCCGCCTGCGCGCCTGCCAGCTCACCGCCGCGCACGCGCGG
>DATNGY010000176.1:0-2135 GCA_035605735.1 Solirubrobacteraceae bacterium | reverse complement strand
GAAGATCCCGTACCACGGGACCTTCGCCACCGAGGTGTTGAGCGTTACCAGCGCGCCGCGGCGCTGGAAGCGTCCGACCCGGAACGGCGGCCCCGCCGGCCCGGGCGTGAGCAGGACGTCGGCGCGCTCGAAGACCGCGTTCACGCGCGCGCGCAGGGCCGGCTCGGCCGCGCGCAGGCGCGCGACCGCCGCGGGGCGCACGAGCGCGCCGAGGCGCGCCATCGACCGCGTGCGCGGCTCGAGGCGCTCGGGGTGCGGAACTGCGGCCGCCTCGTCGTGGATCCCCCGCAGGAAGCGCGCGAGCACGTCGGCGCCCGCCGTGGGCGTGAACTGCAGCGGGCGCTCGGCGACCTCGTGGCCCAGCGACCGCAGGAGCGCCGCCGTCTCGTCGAGCGCGCGCCGCTGCTCGGCGCCCAGACGCACGACCGCGCCCGGCGGCGCGGCGGTCGAGACCGCGACCCGCAGCCGGCCGGGCGGCGTCGCCGCCGCCGCCGCGAACGCGCCGTCGCCCGCGGCGGCGTCGAGGAAGAGCCCGGCATCGGCGACGTGGCGGGCGAGCGGACCGAAGTGCACGAGGCCGTGCCACGCCTCGGTGCGCCCAGGCCCGAGCGAGACCCGCCCGCGCTGGGGCTTGAGGCCGAACACGCCGCAGAAGGCCGCCGGGATGCGGATCGACCCTGCGCCATCGGAGCCGAGCGCAACACCGCACAGCCCGGCCGCGACCGCCGCGCCCGAGCCGCCGCTCGACCCGCCCGGCGTGTGGTCCGCGCTCCACGGGTTGCGCGTCGCGCCGTAGGAGAGCGTCTCGGTGAACGGCCAGATCGTGAGCTCGGGGACGTTCGTCTTGCCGACGACGATCGCGCCCGCCGCGCGCAGCCGCGCGACGACGTCGCTGTCGCGGGCGGCGGGGCGCCCGTCGGCGCCCGTCCCCCGCGCCGTCGGCTCCCCGGCGACGTCGGCGTCGTCCTTGATCGCGACGGGCACGCCCAGCAACGGCCGCGCGCCGCCGGCGCCGCGCCGGGCGTCGGCTTCGTCGGCCTCGGCGAGCGCGCGCTCGGCGAAGACGACGCGGAAGGCGTTGAGCGCGGGCCCGACGCGCTCGATCCGCTCGAGCGTGGCCGCGACGAGCTCGCGCGCGGAGACCTCGCCGTCGCGGAGGAGGCGCGCCTGGCGGGCCGCCCCGGCGTAGGCGAGCGCGTCCGCGTCCACTAGCGGGACCACTACCGCGACGCGAGGTCGGCGAAGACGTCGAGCGCGTCCGGGTTGGCGAGCGAGTCGCGGCTTGCGACCTCGTCGGGCGGCCGACCCATGAGGATCCCCTTCACGGGCACCTCGAGAACCTTGCCGCTCAGGGTCCGCGGGACCTCGGCGACCGCGTGGACCTCGTCGGGCACGTGGCGCGGCGAGCAGTCCTCGCGGATGCGCTTGCGGATCGCGGCGATCAGGTCGTCGTCGAGCTCGGCGCCCTCGCGCAGCACGACGAAGAGCGGCATCCAGCCGTCGGGGTGGGTGGGCCGGTTCGGGATGTCGACGACGAGCGCGTCGACGACGTCGTCGAGCGCGAGCACGGCGCTGTAGATCTCGCTCGTGCCCATGCGGATGCCGCCGCGGTTGATCGTGGAGTCCGAGCGGCCGCTGATGATCGCCGTTCCGCGCTCGGTGATCTCGATCCAGTCGCCGTGGCGCCAGACGCCGGGGAACATGTCGAAGTAGCTCTCGCGGTAGCGCTCGCCGTCCGGGTCGTTCCAGAAGTAGATCGGCATCGAGGGCATCGGCTCGGTGATCACGAGCTCGCCGACCTCGCCGATCAGCGACTCGCCGTCCGGGCTCCAGGACTCGACCGCGCAGCCCAGCGCGCGCGCCTGCAGCTCGCCCTCGTAGACCGGCAGCAGCGGGCAGCCGCCCACGAACGCCGTGCAGACGTCGGTGCCGCCGCTGGTCGAGAACAGCCAGGTGTCCTTGCCGACGTGCTCGTAGACCCAGCGGAAGCCCTCGGGGGAGAGCGGCGAGCCGGTCGAGCCGACGGCGTGCAGCCCGGCCAGCCTGCGGCCGTCGGCCTTGGGCTCGATGCCCTCCTTCATGCACGCCGCGATGTAGGCCGCGCTGGTTCCGAAGACCGTCATGCCCGTGCGCTC
>DATNGY010000175.1:0-3438 GCA_035605735.1 Solirubrobacteraceae bacterium | reverse complement strand
GGCCGGCTCCCGCGGCGACGGCGTAGGCCTGCGCGAAGCGCGCGGGCGGGAAGCCCGCCTCGTCGCCCGAGAGGTTGAAGCCCACCACGTAGGGGTGCGGCCGCGCCGCGGCGCGCTCGGCGATCGCGGTGACGCGCGCGGGGCCGAGGTCGCGGATCGCGGTGACGAGGATCCGCGCCTCGATGCCGAACGCCTCGCGCGCCTCGTCGATCCCGCGCGCGATCGCGCCGAAGTGCTCGGCGTCGCTCAGGCCGGCCGCGTCGGCGTGGTCGGGGGAGGCGATGAGCTCGACGTAGACCGCTCCGTCCTGCGCGCACGAGCGCAGGTAGGCGAACGTGATGTCGCGGTAGTCCTCGGCCGTGCGGATGACGCTCGCCGCCAGGTCGTAGGCGCGCAGGAAGTCGAGGAAGTCCGTCCACGCGAAGCGCTCGTCGGAGACGAGGAGCCCGTCGGGGACCGGGAGCGCATTGCGCGCGGCGATCCGCCGGACGAGCGCGGGCGTCGCCGTTCCCTCGAGGTGGACGTGGAGCTCGGCCTTGGGGATCACGCGCTCGCCGCCGACGCAGCCGCTCATCAGTACGTCATGTCCATGGCCTCTCGGACCCGCCGCAGGGTGCGTCGGCGATGGCGTTGGCGCGAGCGTTCCCGTCGGCTCGGCCTGGGTGCGCGGCGAGGTAGTCGAGGATCAGCTCGCGAGCGGTCCGGGACAGCTCGCCCACGACGTCGCGGCAGATGATGACCTGGTAGTCGGCGATGACGAGGAACACCTCGACGCCCGCCTGCTGCAGGCGGACGCGGTTGGCGAGCGTGCCGAGGTAGTGGCCGAGGTGAAGCGGGCCGGTGGGACGGTCGCCGGTCAGGACGCGGAAGCGCTCGGGGTGCCGGCGGATCTCCTCCTCCAGCACCGGTCAGCCCGGGGTGAGCAGGTCGTCGACGAGGCTCGAGGCGCCGAAGCGGAAGCGCGCGGGCGCGACCCACCCCGCGCCCATGACCTCGCCGGCCAGGTCGACGTAGGCCTGCGCCTGCTCGGCGGTGCGGATCCCGCCCGAGGCCTTGACTCCGCCGCGGCCCCCGGCGAGGACGACCTCGAGCAGCTCGCGGACCGCCGCGGGCGACGCGCCCGGGCCGACCTTGCCGCTCGAGGTCTTCAGGAAGTCGGCGCCGGCCTCCAGGGCGGCCACGCCGGCGGCGCGGATCGTCTCGGCGTCGGGCAGCGATCCCGTCTCGAGGATCGCCTTGAGAACGATCGCCTCGCCGACCACCGCCCGGACGGCCTCGACCGTGCGGCCGATCGCGTCGTCGGCCCCGCCCAGCCAGGCGCGCCACGGGACGACGACGTCGACCTCGGCGGCGCCCGCCGCGACGGCCTCGGTGGCCTCGCGGGCCGCGGCCGGCGGATCGTCGGGTCCGTCCGGGAACGCGACGACCGCGGCGACCGCCACGCCCGCGCCGGCGACGCGCTCGACCCACTCGGGATAGACGCAGAGCGCCGCGACGCGCCCGGACGGCGTGACCGCCTTGGCCGCGAGGGCGTCGATCGCCCCGGGCTCGTCGGGGCGCTCGAGGCGCGTGAGGTCCACGAGGGCGAGGAGCTCGGCGGGGGTCATCCGGCGGCGATCCTCGCGGCGAAGGCCTCGAGCAGCGCGGCGAGATCGCCGGCCGCGCGCTCGGCGTCGGCGAGCGTGGCCTCGTGGCTGAGCGGCTCGGCCGCCATGCCCTCGGCCATGTTCGTGATGACCGAGACCGCGGCGACGCGCAGGCCGCAGTGGCGCGCGAGGATCGTCTCGTGGACGGTGGACATGCCGACCGCGTCGGCGCCCAGCGTCCGGAAGGCCCGGATCTCGGCCGGGGTCTCGAAGCTCGGGCCGCCGACCGCGAGGTAGACGCCCTCGGCGAGGTCGATTCCCCGCTCGGCCGCAGCCTCGACCATGATCGCGCGCAGGGCCGGGTCGTACGCGTCGCGCAGGCTCGGGAAGCGCGGCCCGAGCGCGTCGTCGTTGGGGCCGACGAGCGGGTTGTGCCCGGTGAGGTTGATGTGGTCGGTGATGGCCATGAGCCGTCCCGGGCCGACGTCGGCGCGCAGCGACCCGGCGGCGTTGGTGAGCACGACGACCTCGGCCCCGGCGGCGCGCAGCGCGCGCACGGGGACGCGCCGCGGCTCGGGCTCCCCGCCCTCGTAGAGGTGCGCGCGGCCCTGCAGGACGGCGACGCGCGCGCCGCCGAGCTCGCCGAGCACTGCGCGGCCGGCGTGGCCCGCGACGGCCGGGCGGGGGAAGCCGTCGAGATCCTCGTAGCCGATCGCCTCGGCGCCGGCGACGGCGTCGGTCACGGCGCCCAGGCCCGAGCCCAGCACGATCCCCAGGCGCGGCGCCCCGCCCGCGGCGAGGCGAGCGCCGGCGGCCGCCGCCGCGCTCACGCGAGGCTCTCGCGGCCGAAGGAGAGCGGCAGCAGCTCGCCGAGCGTGACCGTGGTGACCGGGCCGCCCGGGCGCCCGAGGTGCACGGGCGTCTCGGGGCGTCCGAACTCGCTCAACCGCTGGCGGCAGCCGCCGCACGGAGGGCAGGCGTCGAGCCTCTCGGCGACGACCGCGACGGCCGCGATCTCGCGCTCGCCTGCGGCGACGAGGGCGCCGATCGCCGAGGCCTCGGCGCACTGGCCCTGCGGGTAGGCGGCGTTCTCGACGTTCGCGCCGACGTGGATCGCGCCGTCCGGCGAGCGCAGTGCCGCCCCGACCGGGAAGCCGGAGTACGGCGCGTGTGCGTTGCGCATGGCGGCGTGGGCCGCGGCGATGAGCGCCTCGGCGTCCCCGGCGACGAGGTCGGCGTAGCTGCCGGCGACGAGGTCCTCGTCGGCCAGCCCGAGCTCGGTCCGCAGGCGCGCGACGAGCGCTTGCTCGCGAGCGAGGTCGGAGCCCTCGTCGGCCACCGCCTCGAGCTCGATGAAGCGCCCGAGGCCCTCTACCTCGTCGAGGTGGATGCGCACGCCCTCCGACAACAGCAGCCGCCGGCGCTTGACGACGACCGCGCGAACGCCGAGCGCCTCGTCGAGCGCCGCGCGCAGCCCCTCGGGATCGGGCACCTCGACGAGGCGATACGCGCTCGTCCGCGCGTCGGCGGCGTCAGCGCGCGCGTACCCGACGAGCCATGCGCCGCCGGGCCGTTCCTCGCGCAGCTTGAGGCGGCCGCGGCGCACGGCGAAGTATGTGTCGCGCTGGTCGAGGTCGCCGCGGTCCTCCGCGCCGAGCGCGAGCGCGAGCCGCAACGTGCGCTCGGGGTCCGGGTCGCGGGCCTTGAGCTCGACGTTGCGGCGGGGCGCGGGCACGCGGTCGACTCTAGATGGTCGATCCCGCGACCCCGCGCACGCGGATGCCGCGGTCTCGCGGCGCGGGATCGCCGCTGGCTCGGGTCGTGGGTGCGGCGCCCGCCTTGGCGGCGGCGT
>DATNGY010000174.1:0-3383 GCA_035605735.1 Solirubrobacteraceae bacterium | reverse complement strand
CGGCCGAGGGCGCCGAGGTGCTCGTCGTCGACGACGGGCCCGACGAGGCGACGCGGGTCGTGGCCGCGCGGCACGGGGCGCGGCTGCTCGCGCACGCGTCGACGCGGGGCCTGAACGCGGCGCGCAACACCGGGATCGACGCGACCGACGCCGAGCTGCTCGCCTTCGTCGACGACGACGTCGCCGTCAGGCCGGGGTGGTTGGGCGCGCTGCGTGGCGCCGCCGCGGCGCTGCCGGAGGAGGTCGGGGTGCTCACCGGGCCGATCCGCGCGCGCTTCGAGGACCACCGCCTGCGGCTCTGCGGCCGCGAGGGGCCGCCGATCACGTTCCAGGAGCTCGGCGCCGAGGACCGCGACGCCGACCACGCGTGGGGCGCGAACATGGCGGTCCGGCGGAGCGCGCTCGAGCGCGCGGGGCGCTTCGACGAGCGCTTTCGCCTCTACGGCGGCGACGAGGCCGAGTGGCAGCGGCGCCTGGTCGCGTCGGGCGGGCGCATCCGCTACGTCGCGGCGGCGGCCGTCGACCACCGCCGCGCGGGGGACGACGCGCGCCTGCGCTCGCTGTGCCGCGCCGCGTTCGCGCGCGGGCGCGCCGGGCGCCGGGAGGACGAGTGGTCGGGCGCCGCCCCGACGCTCGGCGCGGAGCTGCGCGTGCTCGCGGGGTGCCTCGCGCACGGCCCGCGCTTTGCGTGCTGGAACGGCCCGGTGCTCAGCGCGCAGGCCCTGGGCCGGCTGCGCGAGGCGCTCGGGGCGCCCGTCCCCGATCCGGCGGCGCCGGAGTTCCTCGCCGGGACGAGCGGCCGCGTGGCCGGCCGGCGCGGCCGCCTGCGCCGCGCGCGCGATCGGGCGCTCGACGTCGTCGGGGCGCCACGGCGGGCCCGGCTGCGCGTCGCGGCGCGTTACCGGCCGCCGCGCCGGAGCGTCCTCGTGCTCGGCGTCGAGCGCCCGGGGTCGCTCATGGGCGCGGCGCGTGCCGAGCTCGAGCGCTCGCGTCACGACGTCGCGATCCACACGCTGCCCGGCGGGGCCGGGCGCGGCAAGTTCGAGAACCTGAACGAGCTCCTGGCCGCCCACCCGAGCGCGGGCTTCGACTGGCTCGTCGTCTTCGACGACGACGTGGTCCTGCCGCGCGGGTTCCTCGACGCGTTCCTGGCGGCGGCCGAGGGCGCCGGGCTGCGGATCGCGCAGCCCGCCCATCGCCTGCACTCGCACGCGGCGTGGCCCGTGACCCGCCGGCGCGCGCGCAGCGCCGTGCGCGAGACGACCTTTGTCGAGATCGGGCCCGTGACCGCGTTTCACCGCGAGACGTTCGCGACGCTGCTGCCGTTCCCGCCGCTGCGCATGGGCTGGGGCCTCGACGCCCACTGGTCGGCGCTCGCGGGCGAGCGCGGGTGGCCGATCGGGGTGGTCGACGCGACCCCGATCGCGCACACGGCGGCGCCGGCCGCGAGCGCGTACTCGCGCGCGGAGGCCGCCGCCGAGGCCGAGGCCTTCCTCGCCGGGCGCCCCTACGTGCGACGCGACGAGGTGCGCACGCTCGCGGTCCATCGCTGATGGCGCCGCTCGAGCTGCCCACGGGCCTGGCGGACGGCCGCGTCCTGCTCCGCGGGTGGTCGCCGGACGACCTGCCGACGATCGCCGACTTCGGGTTGGACCCGGCCAACGTGCGCTGGGGCGACGTGCCCGCGGGTCGCCAGGTTGCGGCGGCGCGAGCGTGGATGCGCGAGATGGAGCGCTACCGCCGCGACGGCCGCGGCCTCTCGCTCGCCGTCGTGGAGGCAAGCGAGCGGGAGGTCGTCGGCAACCTCGACCTGCGCTTTCCGCTGCCGAGGGTCGGGGAGCTCGGCTTTCTGCTCGTTCCGCGAGCGCGCGGTCGCGGGCTCATGAGCGGGGCGCTCCGACTGGTCGTCGCGTGGGCCTTTGCCGAGCACGCCCTCGGGCGGATCCAGGCGTTCGTCAGCCCCGACAACGAGCGCTCCGCGCGGTTGCTCTCGCGCTTGGGGTTCGTCCGCGAGGGCGTGCTGCGGTCCTACCGGGGGCCGGGCCGCGACCGCGTCGCGTTCTCGCTGCTGCCCGGCGAGCTTGGATCGGCGCCTCGCGCTTGATGCGCATGCACCGGCCGATGCACCTGCTGTTGATCTCCGGGAGCCTGCGGGATCGCTCGACGAACACGGCGGTGCTCAGGACCGCGAGCGTGGTCGCGCCCACCGGCGTGACGACCTCGCTCTACGGCGGCATGGCGACACTGCCGCACTTTAACCCCGACGACGACCGCGAGGGCGCGCCCGTGCACCCGGCCGTGGCGGAGCTGCGAGGTCAGATCGCCGCGGCGGACGCGCTGCTGCTGTGCACGCCGGAGTACGCGGGAGCGCTACCCGGAGCGCTGAAGAACCTCCTGGAGTGGACCGTCGGCGATGCCGGCACGTATCGCAAGCCGGTCGCCTTGATCAACGCGTCGGGGCCCGCCGCGCCGACGGGCGCCGCAGACGCGCACGACTCGTTGCGCAAGGTGCTCGGCTACGTCCATGCCGAGATCGTCGAAGCGGCCTGCGCACGGATTCCCGTGACCCGGGACGCCGTCGGCCCCGACGGGACGCTCGCCGATCCCGCGTTGCGCGAACGGATCGCCGAGACGCTCGGGACGCTCGCTCGGCACGTCGCGACGGCGACGGCGCCGTGAGCGGACCGGCGACGGGGCGCGTTCGTCCCGTGAGCGCTCTCGCTCGCGCCGTGTGGCGGACATGGCGCTGATCGCTCGTCCCGGCCCCTCGACGCGCAGCCGCGCCCGAGGCGGTCGTGGCGCGCGTCCGTCATTTGGGTGCATGTTGGCGCTCGGCGACCGTTTCAGGACCGAATCGGCGCGCTGCCCGCCGCCCGAGCGCGACCGCCCCGGCCGCGGCGAGCATGACCAGGAACGGGTCCAGCACGGCGCGGAAGCGCGGGGTCTCGCTCTGGATCAGCGCCGTCGAGACCCACAGCAGCACGAACAGCCCGATCAGGAACCATGGAACGCGCCGCAGCGTTCCCACGGCGAGCCCCGCGAGCGCCAGCAGCAGCACCGCCCACAGCATCCTGGCGCCCCAGACGGCCGCGCGCGGGCTGACGTCGATCGTGGCCGCGGCGGACCGGGTGCGGCCGGGCCCCGCGAGCTCGAGCAGCCGGACGGTGTTGTGCCACAGCACCTGCGGCACGTAGGCGGGGTGCCGGCGCACGAAGCGCAGCACCGCCGCCCGGAACCGCGCGTCGCGCTTTGACTCTGAGAGGCCGCCGGCGACGAGCCGCATCCCGCCGGCCACGCTCTTCGGCCGCAGCCAGCACGCCGGGCAGTGCACCGACGTGCGCGAGGACTCGTTGTAGGTCCCGAAGAGCGTGCTGCCGCCGGAC
>DATNGY010000173.1:0-2203 GCA_035605735.1 Solirubrobacteraceae bacterium | reverse complement strand
GCACGGCGCCGGCGCGTTCGCCGCGCACCTGCGGGGATGCGCCGGCGAGCTGCCGCGCGTCGCGGCCGCGCGTGACGGCGCGGCCGGGAAGGCGGTCGTCTTCGCCACAGAGGACGTGGTCGTCGGCGACAGCGAGCATTGGCTGGAGCGCGGCGCGCGCGACGTCCCCCACCCCGGCGAGCGCATCGCCGCGGGGCGCCCGATCTGCACGGTGGTCGCCACCGCAGCGACCCCGGAGGACGCCCTGGCGGAGCTCGAGGAGCGGGCCGCGTCCATGCGCGCGGAGCTCGAGCCGGGCGTGGAGGTGGCGGCCGGTGGCTGAAGCGACGTGCGCCGGGTGCGGGTGCGCCTGCGACGACATCGAGGTGACGGTCGCCGAGGGCCGCCTGGCGGGCCTGACGCGGACGTGCCCGCTGGGCGACGCGTGGTTCGCCGAGCGGACGGTCGACCGGCCCCCGGTCGCCAGCGTCGACGGCCGCGCGGTCGGCGTGGACGACGCAGTCGACGCGGCGGCCGCGATCCTGCGGCAGGCGCGCGCGCCGCTCGTCTACGGCCTCGGCGGGACGAGCTGCGAGGCCCAGCGCCGGGCGGTGGCGCTCGCCGAGGCGATCGGGGCCGTGATCGATCCCGCCGGCGGCGGTGCGGCGACCCTCGCCTACCAGGCGATCGGCTCCAGCACGGCGACGTTCGGGGAGATCCGCGACCGCGCCGAGCTCGTGCTCGCGTGGCGGGCGGACCCGGCCGTCACCAACCCGCGGCTGCTGGGCCGCCTGCGCGTGGCATCGCGGGCGCTCGTCGTGGTCGACGCGAGCCGCACCGCGACCGCGGAGGAGGCCGACGCGTTCGTCGAGCTCGACGCGGCCGCCGACTTCGAGGCGCTCTGGGCCTTGCGCGCCCTGGTTCGCAGTGCGCCGCTCGACCGCGAGCGCGCGGGAGCGCTGCCGCTCGGCGCCCTCGACGACCTCGCGCAGCGCCTGGTCGGAGGCCGCCACGTCGCGCTGCTGTATGGCGCCGTCGACGAGCTGAGTGCGCTGGCGCTGTTCGAGCTGGTCGGAGATCTCAGCCGCGACCGGCACGCGGTCACGCTCGGGCTGCGCGGCGACGGCAACGCGCGCGGGGCCGAGGACGTCCTCGCCTGGCAGACCGGCTTCCCCGCGGCGGTGAGCTTCGCGCGCGGACACCCGCGCGCCAATGCGGGTGAGTTCAGCGCGGCCGCGCTGCTCGAACGCGGCGACGTCGATGCCGCGCTCGTCGTGGCCTCCGACCCGCTGCGGCAGCTGCCCGGGCTGCGCGAGCTCCCCATCGTCGTCGTCGATGCGCGAGCGACCGCGACGGCGGCGGCCGCGCGCGTGGCCTTCGCCCCCGCGGCCGACGGGGTCGAGGTCGCCGGCACCGGCCACCGCATGGACGGCGTGCCGGTGCCGCTGCGCGCGCCGCTCGCCCGTGAGCGCACCACGGCCGAAGACGTGCTCGCCGCCATCGCGGAGCGCGTGTGATGCTCCGCATCGCCGCAGGCCGCGTCTACGACCCCGCCAACGGCGTGGCGGGCGAGGTGCGCGACGTCTGCGTGCAGGACGGCCGGATCGTCGCCGACGTGCCGGCGCACGCTCGCAGCATCGACGCGCGCGGCATGGTCGTCATGCCGGGCGGCGTCGACATCCACGCCCACATCGCCGGCCCAGCGGTCAACGCCGCGCGCAAGCTCGCGCCCGAGGAGCATCGCGCCGACGTGCTCGAGCGCAGCGCGATCGCCCGCTCGGGCACCGGCGGGACCGTGCCCTCGACGTTCGCCACCGGCTACCGCTACGCGCTGTTGGGCTACACCACCGTCGTGGAGGCGGCCACGCCGCCGCTCGCGGCCCGCCACACGCTCGCCGAGCTTCGCGACACCCCGGTCATAGACGCCCTCTTCCTGGTGCTGATGGGCAACAACCTGCCGCTCTTCGAGCTCATCCGCGCGGAGCCCGGCCGCGTGCGCGAGGCGATCGCCTGGTGGCTTCAGGCCACGGGCGGCTACGGCGTGAAGCTCGTCAATCCCGGCGGCGTCGAGATGTGGAAGCGCGGCAACGCGAACGTCACCTCGCTCGACGACGAGGGCCCCGGGGTGACGCCGCGCCAGGTCATCGAGACGATCGCCACCGCGGTCCACGAGCTCGGGCTGCCGCACCCGGTGCACGTGCACTGCAACAACCTCGGCGTGTCC
>DATNGY010000172.1:0-7745 GCA_035605735.1 Solirubrobacteraceae bacterium | reverse complement strand
CGCGAAGTGCTGGACGATCCGCTCGTCGAAGCCCTCGTAGCGGCCGCAGAGCAGGGTGATCGCAGGCTCGGCAGCGAGCTCCTCGACGAACGCGTCGTCGAGGATCCGGCCGCCCGGGGTGAGGGCGAGCACCCGCCGTTCGTGGCGCACCTCGACCGGGTCGGCGCCGTAGAAGGAGCGCAGAGCGACGTCCATGACGTCCACGCGCAGGACCATCCCCGCGCCTCCTCCAAACGGCGTGTCGTCGACCTGACCGCCGCTCAAGGGCGTGTGCTCGCGCGGGTTGAGCGCGCGCAGCTCGTGACCCTGGGCGACGGCGTTGGCCACGTGGCGCTGGCCCGCGAACCAGGCGAACCAATCCGGGAACAGCGTGACGACGTCGAGCTGCATCAGGGCTTCGGCGCGGGGCCCGCCCTGGGCTCGCCGAGGAAGTCGAGGTCCACGTCGATGACCCGGGCGTCGACGTCCACGGCACGAACGGCGTCGCGGACCAGCGGCACGAGGAGGTCGGCGCTCCCCGGCCGTCCGACCTCGAGCACTTCGCACGACGGCAGCGCGAGCATCCGGAGCACCGACCCGATCTCGCGGTCGCGCGCCGTGTCCACGACCCGGCAGCCCTGGAGGTCCTCGGCCCACCACTCGTCGGCGTTCAGCGTCGGCGCCGCGATCCGGTGCACGAGCAGCTCCTGGCCGCGGAGCGCCTCGGCCGACTCGCGCCCGTTGCATCCCTCGAGCCGCACGATCGGTCGCGCGTCGGTGCCCGCGCGCCGCACGATCTGCGCCTCCGAGTCGCCGACGCGCACCGGCGCTCCGAGAGCGAGGAGCTCGGGCCGCGGCTCGGTCACGTGGAACGAGCCGTCGAGCCCATGCGGTCGCCCCACCCGACCGCCGGCGAGCCACTCGGCGGGCGGCGGAGACACGTCAGTCGACGATGTCGACGAGCACGCGGCGGTTCTCCTTGACGGCCGCGGCCTTCACGACCGTCCGCAGCGCGTTCGCGGTCCGCCCACCGCGGCCGATGATCTTGCCGTAGTCGTCCTCGGCGACGGCGAGCTCGAGCACGACGGTGCCGTCGTCCTCCTCGAACTGCTCGACCGAGACCCGCTCGGGATGATCGACGAGACGCCGGGCCAGCGACTCGAGCAGCTCGCGCATCGCGGCGCTCAGGCGGCGGGATCGATGCCCTGCGTGCGCAGGAGCTTGCGCACCGTGTCCGTGGGCTGGGCGCCCTTCGCAAGCCACGCGCGCACGCGGTCCTCGTCGAGCCTGATGCTCGAGGGCGAGGTCTGCGGGTTGTAGTGGCCGACCGTCTCGATGAAGCGGCCGTCGCGCGGAGAGCGCTGGTCGGCGACGACGACCCGCCAGATCGGATCCTTGCGGCCGCCCACGCGAGTGAGCCTGAGTCGAACTGCCAACGGGGTTCCTCTCGAAGTCCTGATGGGAGATCCTCGGCGCGAGGACCAGCGTGTGAGGGTAGCGGGCCGAGCACGGACGCGGCCCGGCGGGCGACGTAGCGCCGGCTTCGCGCGCTCAGCGGCCCTGGCGCATGAGCGCCCCCAGGTCGGGCATCTTGCCGCGCCCGATCTGGCGCATGAGCCTGCGCATCTGGTCGAACTGCTTGACGAGCTGGTTGACCGCCTGCACGGACGTCCCCGACCCCTTCGCGATCCGTAGGCGCCGCGAGCCCTTGATGAGCTCCGGGCGGCGGCGCTCGTCCGGGGTCATCGAGAGGATCATCGCCTCCACGCGGTCGAGCTCGCGCTCGTCGACGCGCATCTGCGAGAGCTGGTGGCCGGCGAGACCGGGCATCATCCCGAGCAGCGACTGCAGCGGCCCCATCCGGCGGATCGTCTTGAGCTGCTGGAGGAAGTCCTCGAGCGTGAATTCGTTGCGGCGCAGCTTGCGCTCGAGCTCGCGCGCCTCGTCCTCCTCGTACTGCGCCTCGGCCTTCTCGATGAGGCTGAGGACGTCGCCCATCCCGAGGATGCGCTGCGCCATCCGGTCGGGGTGGAAGCGCTCGAACTGGTCGAGCTTCTCACCAACGCTCGCGAAGAGGATCGGCTTGCCGGTCACCGCCTTCACGCTGAGGGCGGCGCCGCCGCGGGCATCGCCGTCGAGCTTGGTCATGACGACGCCGTCGAAGGCGACGTCGTGCGCGAACTGCTCGGCGACGTTGACCGCGTCCTGGCCGGTCATCGCGTCGACGACGAGCAGCACCGTGTGCGGCCGCGTCGCCTTGCGGATCTCGACGAGCTCGTCCATGAGCTCGCGGTCGACGTGCAGACGGCCCGAGGTGTCGACGACGAGGACGTCCTTGCCCTCGGCCTTCGCGCGGTCGAGCGCCCAGCGCGCGATGTCGACCGGGTCGCGGTCGGTCCCCTGCTCGTAGACCTCGGCGCCGACCTGGGCGCCGACCTTCACGAGTTGGTCGACCGCCGCCGGGCGGTAGACGTCGCAGGCCGCGAGGGCGACGGACGAGCCGTGCTCCTCGCGCAACCAGCGCGCCAGCTTCGCCGCCGCGGTGGTCTTGCCCGAGCCCTGCAGGCCGGCCATGAGGACCACCGTCGGCGGGCGCGGGGCGAACGAGACGCCGACCGACGCCCCGCCCATGAGCGCCGCGAGCTCCTCGTTGACGATCTTGACGACCTGCTGGCCGGGGTTGAGGGTGCCGAGGACGTCTGCGCCGAGGCAGCGCTCCTTGACGGTGGCCGTGAACTGCTTGACGACCTTGAAGTTGACGTCGGCCTCCAGCAGCGCGAGCCGGATCTCGCGCAGGGCGCGGTTGACGTCGTCCTCGGTGAGCGCGCCGCGGCCGCGGACGTCGGAGAGGGTCGACTGGAGTTTCTCGGCGAGGGAGTCGAACACGTCCGACCGAGGATACGCGGGCGCGCGCGGCGCGAGGACCCGCGCGGCCCGGGCGCCCATGCGGGGCCCGCGCCGGCCCGCCCGCCTGGCGCGGACCCACGCGCCGAGGCGCCGGGTGGGGCGCCGCGCGAGGACCGGCGCGCACCCAGGCGCGCCCCGTGACCGCCGACGCCGCCGCGCTCTACGCCCGCCGCGCGAGCGTGATCCCGTCGCGCACGGTCAGGAGCACGTTGACCGTGCGCGGGTCGGCCATCACGCGGTCGTTGAAGCCGGCGATGACGCGGGCCTGCTCGCTGTGAGGGTCGACGACCTCGCCGTCCTGCAGCGTGTTGTCGATGACGACGAGGCCGGCCGGCGCCAGCTTCGGCACGACCGCCTCGTAATAGTCGGGGTAGCCGCTCTTGTCGGCGTCGATGAAGACGAGGTCGAAGGGGCCGTCGAGTGAGGCGATCGTGTCGAGCGCCGGGCCGCGCCGGATCTCGATGCGGTCGGCGTAGGACGAGGCGTCGATGTGGCGCTGGGCGAAGGCGGCGCGCTCCTCGGAGAGCTCGCAGGTGACGATGCGCCCGCCGGGGGGCAGGACGGCCGCCATCGTCAGCGCCGAGTAGCCGCTGTAGGTGCCGAGCTCGAGCACGAGCCGCGGGCGCGCGAGCCACGTGAGGATCTCGAGCAGGCGCCCCGCCACCGGGCCCGAGAGCATCTCCGGCGACGACATGGCGGCGCGCGTCTCCTCGGCGAGCGCGCGCAGGTGCGCGGCCTCCGGCGTCGTGTGCGCCTCGGCGTAGGCCTCGATCGCCGCGGGGACGCCGATCGGGCTCACGCGGCGCGCCCGGGCACGGCGACGCCCGACTCGTAGGCGAGCACCACGGCCTGCACGCGGTCGCGGAGCCCGAGCTTCATCAGCATCCGGGCGACGTGCGTCTTCACCGTTGTCTCGCTGACGACGAGCTCGGCGGCGATCTCGGCGTTCGATAGGCCGCGGGCGACGAGCTTGAAGACCTCGAGCTCACGGGCGGTCAGCTCGGCGAGCCCCCTGGGCGGCTCCGTCGGCGTGGGCACGACCTGCGCGAACTCCTGGATCAGGCGGCGCGTGATCGACGGTGCCAGCAGCGCTTCGCCCTCCGCGACGATCCGGATGCCGGCGACGAGCTGCTCCGGCGGCACGTCCTTGAGCAGGAAGCCCGAAGCGCCGGCCCGCAGCGCCTCGTAGACGTACTCGTTGAGGTCGAAGGTCGTCAGCATGAGCACGCGCACGGCGCCCGCGGCCGCCACGATACGCCGCGTCGCCTCGATGCCGTCGATGCCCGGCATGCGGATGTCCATGAGCACGACCTCGGGCTCGAGCCGCGCCGCCATCGCCACCGCCTGATCGCCGTCGCAGGCCTCGCCGGCAACCTCGAGGTCGGGCTCGGCGCCCAGGATCATCTTGAAGCCCGCGCGCACGAGCGCCTGGTCGTCGGCGATCAGGACCCGAATGCTCATCGCTGAGCATCTTCGCGGAGCGGGCGGACCGAGGCGACGGGCTTTCGTCCAGACCTCGCCGAGCGTGCGGCCGCCCGCGCCGACCTCGTTCCCGCGAGCGAGCGCGACGTCATCCGCGAGGAGTACGCCGGATCAGCCGCACGCGCGGCACAGATCGTCAGTGCGGGCGACGACGCCGAACGCGGGACCTGGGACGGTCGGCGTCATGAGGACATGGACGGCCCATACGAGCTGCGGCGCACGGCCCGAGGACGTGCTCGACGCCCTCACCGACCCCGGCGCCGTCGCGCGCTGGGCGCCCGTCGCCTTCGACGTCGACCTCGACGCCGTCCGCCTCGCGGCCGGCGTCCGCGCGCGCGTGACCGGCTGCCTCGCCGGCCGCCGGGTCGGCTTCGACGTCGAGGTACACGAGGCCGACGACGACCGCCTTGCGCTGACCGCGAGCGGGCCGGTCGGCTTCGACGTCCGCTACGACCTCGCGGCGGCGCCGGGCGGCAGCGACGTCCAGGCCTCGGTCTCGGTCCGGCCCGCGCGCGGGCTCGCCGGCCGGCTGCTGGCCGAGGCCACGCACGCGCTGCTGGCCGCCGGAGCCCTCGATACCGCCGTCTCGCGGCTCGCCCGCGAGGCGGCCGCCTGCTGATCGATCGACCGAAGGGACCAGACCCGCCATGCTCCAGGACTCCGCCGCGCTCGCCCTCGCTCCCGCGCCCACCGCCGCCGAGGCCGCCGTCGCCGCGGCCGGCGTCACCCGCCGCTTCGGCACCGGCGAGGCCGCGGTCGACGCGCTGCGCGGCGTGAGCCTCGCGGTTCCGGCCGGCCAGTTCACGGCGATCATGGGACCGTCGGGTTCGGGCAAGTCGACGTTGATGCACGTGCTCGCCGGGCTCGACCGCCCGACCGAGGGGCGGGTGCACATCGGCGAGCACGACATCACCGCGATGGGCGACGCCGCGTTGACGAAGCTCCGCCGCCGCCACATCGGCTTCGTCTTTCAGTCCTTCAACCTGCTGCCGACGCTCAGCGCCGAGGAGAACATCCTGCTCCCGCTGACGATCGCCCGGCGCCGCCCCGACCCCGGCGCGCTGGACGAGCTGCTCGACCGCGTCGGGATCGCCGACCGCCGCACCCACAGGCCGTCCGAGCTCTCCGGAGGCCAGCAGCAGCGCGTCGCGATCGCCCGGGCGCTCATCAGCGCCCCGACCGTCCTCTTCGGCGACGAGCCGACGGGCAACCTCGACTCCTCCTCCGGCGCCGCCGTCCTCGACCTCCTGCGCGATGCGGTCGACCGCGACGGCCAGACCACGGTCATGGTCACCCACGACCCGCGGGCCGCCGCGAAGGCCGATCGCGTCCTCTTCCTCGCCGACGGTCGCATCGTCTCGGACCTCGCGGCGCCGGCGGAGGGCGACGTCCTGGCCGCGATGAAGGCCGCGAGCGCCTGATGGTCCGGATCGCGCTCAAGGGGCTCGTCGGGCGCCCGCTGCGCACGGCGCTCACCGCTCTGGCCATCGTCCTCGGCGTCGCGACGATCGCCGCCGCCTTCACGCTCACCGACACGATGGGGCGCGCGGCCGACGACCTCTCCACCGCCGCCTACGACGGCACCGCCGCCGTCGTCACCGCCCGCACGCCGTTCGACAAGGCCAACGGCGACTTCACCCAGAACCCGCCGCTGCCCGCGTCAACGCTGCAGCGCGTGCGCGCCGTCCCGGGCGTCGGCCTCGCCGTCGGCGACGTCACGGACCTCAACGCGAAGATCATCGGCCGCGACGGCAGGCCGCTCGGCGACGGGCCCTACTTCGGCATCGGCCTCGACGCCCGCGCGCGCGGCATCGGGCGCCTGACCCCGTTCCGCCTCACGGACGGGCGCTGGGCCGCGGGCCCCGGCGAGGTCGTCCTCGACCAGGGAACGAGCGAGAAGCAGCGCCTCGGCCTCGGCGACAGCGTGCGCGTCTCGGGTCAGGGGCCGGCGCGCCGCTTCCGGGTCGTCGGGGTCGCGCGCTTCGGCTCCGTGCGCTCGATCGGCACCGCGACCGCCGCGATCTTCGACCTGCGCACCGCGCAGGCGCTCCTCGGTCGCACGGGCCGCTTCGACGACGTGCTCGTGGCCGCCGCGCCCGGCACCTCGCCGGCGGCGCTGCGTCGCACGCTCGCGGCGCGCCTCGGCCACAGCGCGCGCGTCCAGACCGCCGCGCACCAGGACCGCTTCACGCTCGACGGCCTCAAGCAGTTCATCGCGATCATCCAGGCGATCCTCCTCGGCTTCGGCGCCGTCGCGCTGCTCGTGGGCGCGTTCACGATCTTCAACACGCTCTCGATCACGGTCGCCCAGCGCTCGCGCGAGTTCGGGCTGCTGCGCCTCGTCGGCGCCTCGCGCCGCCAGGTGCTGCGCGCGGTCCTGCTCGAGGCGCTCGCGATCGGCGCCCTGGCGTCGCTGCTCGGCCTCGCGGCCGGCTTCGGCCTGGCCAAGGGGGTCGACGCGCTCTTCCGCTCGATCGGCCTCGACCTGCCCCAGACGGGCACGGTCGTCGAGACCCGGACGATCGTGGTCGCGCTGCTCGTCGGGATCGGCGTCACCGTGCTCGCCGGCCTCGTGCCCGCGCGTCGCGCCACGCGCGTGGGCGCGGTCGAGGCGCTGCGCGACGCGGCCGGCGCCGACCATCTGGTCCGGCTGCCGGGGCGGATCGTGCGCCGGGTGGTCGGCGCGATCGGCCGTCCCGTCGCCGCGACGGGCGGCGCCGCCGGGCTGCTCGCGCGCCGCAACGCGATGCGCGCGCCCGGGCGCACGCTGATCACCGCCTCGGCGCTCACGATCGGCGTCGCGCTCGTGACCGCGCTGACGATCCTCGGCGCCGGGGCCCGCGACTCGACCCGCGGGACGCTCGAGAAGCGGCTCAGCGCCACCTACGTCGTCGCCGGCCAGGACGGCTGGACGCCGATCGACCACGGCGCCGCCGTCCGCGCGGCCCGCGTCCCCGGCGTGCGCGCCGTCTCGAGCATCCGCCAGGACGGCGGCGTCGCCTTCGGCCAGCAGGAGGGGGTCAACGCGTTCCAGCCCGCGACGATCGGCAAGGTCTTCGACTTCAAGTGGAAGCGCGGCAGCCGCGGGGTGCTCGCCGGGCTCGGCGCGCGCGGCGCGGTCGTCGACGACGGCTGGGCCTCCGAGCACGGGCTGCGCGTGGGCGACGCGTTCGCGCTGACCTCGCCCGCCGGCGTCCGCCAGCGGCTGCACATCGTGGGGATCGAGGACTCGCCCGTCTTCGACGCCTTCGGCTTCGGGCCGATCACGATCTCCGACCGCGCCTTCGCGGCCGGGCGCTTCGCCGCCCGCCAGGACCGGCTCACGCTCGTCGACGCGCCGAGCGTCGACCAGGCCACGCTCGAGCGCGCGCTCGCCG
>DATNGY010000171.1:0-2820 GCA_035605735.1 Solirubrobacteraceae bacterium | reverse complement strand
AGCGGCGCGGAAGATCGTCTCGATCTGGAACGCGTAGCCGGACGCCGTGAGCGTGTCGATGTCGATCGCGCGCAGGGCGGAGGCGCTGAAGCACCGGAAGCCGCCCGTCAGGTCCCGGAAGGGCAGCCCGAGCACCGCCCGCGCATAGACGCCGCCGCCCGCGGACAGCCATCGCCGCCTGCGCGTCCACCCCGGCGTCCCGCCGCCGTCGACGTAGCGCGAGCCCAGGACGAGGTCGATCCCGGAGGCGGCCGCGGCGAGCAGCCGCGGGAGGTCGGCGGGGTCGTGCGAGAAGTCGGCGTCCATCTCGATCGCGTGGCTCGCGCCGCCGTCCAGCGCGGCGTGGAAGCCGGCGACGTACGCGCTCGCCAGGCCGCCCTTGCCGGCTCGGTGCAGGACGCGGACGTCCGGATGGCGGGCGGCGAGGTCGTCGGCGATCGCGCCGGTGCCGTCGGGGGAGTTGTCGTCGACGACGAGGATCGTGGCCTCGACCGGCGCGGCCTCCCGGACGGCGGCGATCAGCGGCGGCAGGTTCTCGGCCTCCTGGTAGGTCGGGATGATGATCCAAGGGGTGCTCATGGGAACGCCGCCCTACCGTCCGCCCCCACGATGAGTCGGCGATGAGTCCTCCGGGCGCGTCTCATCGTGGGCTCACGATCCGCGGCGATCGTCCGCGGCGATGGCCGTCGCCGTACGCCCCGCCGCCCCGGTCGCGGTCGCGGTGGCCCCCGCCGCGCGCGCCGGGACGGCGGGCCGGCCGTGGCGCTTCGGTGTCCTGATCGCGGGCTGCGTGGCGCTGACCGTCGCGCTGCGCCTCCCGTTCCTGCATGTCCCGCTCGGCATCGACGAGGGGGGTGGGGCCTACATCGCGCGCCAGTGGTCGTCGGGCCACGGGAACCTCTACGGGAGCTTCTGGTTCGACCGCCCGCCCGGTCTGCTGCTGCTCCTGCGGGCGGCGCTCGTCGACGGGACCGTCGGCGTGCGGCTGCTCGGGGCGCTCGCCGCGGTCGCGATCGTGCTGGCCGTTGCCGCCACCGCGCGGCTCGTCGCCGGCGACCGCGCGGGCGTCCTCGGCGCGCTCTTCGCCGCGGTGCTCACCGGGTCGTTCGCGCTCGCGGGCGTGTTCACGACCGGCGAGCTGCTCGCGGCCGCGCCGTCGGCGCTCTCGGTGGCGGCGCTCGTGCTGGCCCACCGGCGGCGCTCCGCGCGCTGGCTGTTCGCGGCGGGCGCGCTCGCGCTGTGCGCGCTGCTGGTCAAGCAGTCGTTCGCCGACGCGATCGGCGCCGGCGCGGTGTTCCTGGCGGCGTCGGCGATCGCCGAGCGCCGGTGGCCGTGGCGCGAGCTCTTGGCCTACTGCGCCGGAGCGCTCCTACCGCTCTGCGCGGTCGGCGCATGGCTCGCGCTGACCGGGACCGCGCCCGGGCGCCTGGTCTACGCGGTCTTCGGCTTCCGCGTGGAGGCGCTGCGCACGCTCGCGGCCTCGAACGTGCCGTTGCAGGACCGCGTCAGGGGCCTGCTCCATCCCGCGGTCCGCTCGGGCCTGGTGATCGCGATGCCCGTCGCGCTCGCCGGGCTGTTGCGGCTCGGGCGCGACCGGGTGCTCGCCGTGACGTTCGCGGCGTGGCTCGGCGCAGGTCTCGTCGGGGTGCTCGGCGGCGGCAGCTACTGGGCGCACTACCTGCTCCAGCTCGTCCCGGCGGTCAGCGTGCTGGCCGCCGTCGCGCTCGCGCGCGCCCACGTTGGGCTGCGCGTCGTGGTCGCGACCGCGATCGCGGTCGTCGCCGTCGCGGGGTCGGCGTCGGGCGGGGCGGCGGCGATCCGCCATCCGCACTACGCCCGCGAGCTGGCCGTCGCCCGTTACGTCCGCCGTCACGCTCGGCCCGGCGACACGTTCTACGTCATGTACGCGCGCGCCAACGTCCTCTACTACGCCGGTCTCCCCGACCCGTATCCGTACTCGTGGAGCCTCATGGTCAGAACGCTCCCCGACGCGGCCCCGCGGCTGCGACGCCTGCTCGCCTCGCCACAGCGTCCGACGTGGATCGTGCGCTGGCAGCGCCCGGACAGTTGGGGGCTCGATCCGCACGGGACGACCCGGCGGCTGCTGGCCGCCGAGTACCTGCCGGTGGCGAGGGTCAGCGGCCACGTCATCCTCCACGTGCGATCGACGGCGGCGCCGCCGCGGACCCGGTCCCCCAGCGCGTTGGCCGATGGGACACGGCGAACACGAGGTGGCCGCCGTGGACGACGGCAGCGCGCGGCAGCCACGTCCGGCGCACCGCGCGGCCGTCCAGCGTGACGGAGGCGGTGTAGCGCTTGGAGTCGGTCGTCCTGGGCGCGTCGATCGTGAGCGCTCCGCCCTGGCGGCCGCGCACGGCTCCCACCCGGACGACGGCGTGCGGGAACTGCGGCGTAGTGAGCGCGAAGAACCCCGCGCCGCTCGTCGTCGGGTAGAGGCCGAGCGACGTGAGGACGTACCAGGCGGACATCGTGCCGAGGTCGTCATTGCCCGTGACGCCCTCGGGCCCGGTCGTGAAGAGCGACTGTGCGGCGCGTACGACCGTCGCCGTCTTCCACGGCTGGCCCGTCCACGCGTAGAGGAACGGCGCGTGGAGGTCGGGCTCGTTGTTGGGGTTGTAGGTGCGCGCGCGGTAGTAGTCGTAGGGATGCTCGACCCAGGTCCGCCGGGCCGTGCCGACCGGATCGCGCAGCAAGGCGCCGTAGGCGAAGAACGCGTCCAGGCGCCGGGCGGCCGCGCGCGCGCCGCCCATCAGCGCGACGAGCCCGGCCGGGTCCTGCGGGACGAGCCACTGGTACTGG
>DATNGY010000170.1:0-5337 GCA_035605735.1 Solirubrobacteraceae bacterium | reverse complement strand
GCCCCCACGCCGAGCCGCGCGACGTCGAGATCCCGCGCGACACGTTGGTCGTCATCGACTGGGGCGCCCAGCTCGACGGCTACGCGTCGGACTGCACCCGGACGTTCGCGACGGGCGAGCTCGACCCCCGCGACCGCGAGGTCTACGAGCTCGTGCTCCGCGCCCAGGAGGCGGCGCTCGCGGCGGTCCGCCCGGGCCCCACCGGCCGCGAGGTCGACGCGGTCGCGCGCGCGATCATCGACGCAGCGGGCCACGCCGAGCACTTCGGGCACGGCCTCGGCCACGGCGTCGGGCTCGACGTGCACGAGGGTCCGCGGTTGTCCAAGCAGGGCGACGCCGCCCTCGAGGAGGGGATGGTGGTGACGATCGAGCCGGGCGTCTACGTCCCCGGCGCGGTGGGCGTGCGGATCGAGGACCTCGTCATCGTCACCGACGACGGCTGCGACGTGGTCACCTCGCTGCCCAAGGACATCTAGTCTCGGAACGTGCTCCGCGCGCTGGCGATCCGCTGGGTCTCGAACGTCGCGGCCCTGTTCGTGGCCGCGTGGCTGCTGCCCGGCGTGAGCTACGGCGACTCGTGGTGGACGCTGCTCATCGCCGCCGCGGTTTTCACGCTCGTCAACACCTGGGTCAAGCCGGTCGTCGCCGTCCTCTCGATCCCGTTCATCGTCGTCACGCTGGGGATCTTCTACTTCCTCATCAACGTGCTGATGCTCTACGTGACCGACTGGGTCGTTCCCGACTTCGAACTCGACACGTTCTGGTGGACGGCGCTCGCGGCGATCATCGTCAGCCTCGTCAACGCGGTGCTGCACCGGCTCCTGCCCGACGAGCGCCCGCGCCGCTGACGCGCGATGCGCGCGCGCGTGGCCGTCGCGATCGGCGTGCTCGGCGCCGCCGGCGCGATCGCGATCGGGCTCGCGGCGGCCCGATCGAGCGGCGCGCACGATCCCGTCACGATCAGCGTCGACGCGACGCATCCGGGGCGCGCAGTGCCGCGCTCGTTCCTCGGCCTGTCGATCGAGTACCAGAGCGTCGGGCCCTACATGGGCACGCCGGCCGCGCCGAACCGCGCGTTCGTGCGGCTCGTGCGCGCCCTCGGCGCGGCCCAGCACTCGCCGGTCGCGCTGCGGATCGGGGGCAACTCCGCCGACCAGTCGTGGTGGAACCCGCGGCGCGGGCCGCGCCCGGCGGGCGTGCGCTTCGACCTCGGCCCCGCCTGGGCGCGGAGCCTCGCCACGGGGCAGCGGGCGCTGGGGGCGCCGGTGGCGCTCGTGCTCAACCTCGCGCTCGACGATCCCGCCAACGCGCGCGCGCTCGTCCGCGGCGTCGAGGCGGCCGGTCTCGGCGGACCGGGCGTGCGCGGCCTGGAGATCGGCAACGAGCCCGACAACTACGCCGGCCGGCGGACGTTCCGGGTCGGACCGCTCGTCGTCGTCCGCCCCCGCCAGCGCGTTCGCTACGGCCCGGCCCAATACGTGCGCGAGGCGGCGCGCTACGTCGCGGCGCTCGGTCCACGCCGGCCCGGCGCCCCCGCGCTGGCGGCCGGTGGGTTCGCGAGCGAGCGCTGGGCGCGCACTGCGATCCCGAGCCTGCTCGCCGCCGTTCCCGACCGCCTCGACGAACTGCTGGCACACGCCTACGCGCTGCGCACGTGCAACCCGACCACCGACCCGGCCGACCTGCGCTCGCAGCTGCTGAGCGACGACGCCTCGCGCGGGCTCGTGCGCCTGCTGGCGCCCTACCGGGGACGCGGGCTCCCGGTCCGCGTCGCCGAGCTCAACTCGGCCGTCTGCGGGGGCGTTGCCGGCGTCAGCGACACCTACGCCGCCGCGCTGTGGACGCCCGACGCGCTCTTCGCGCTCGCCGCGGCCGGCGCGGGCCAGGCCGACGTGCACACATGGGAGGGCTCCCTCTACGCGCCGTTCGTCTTCGGCCGCGGGACGCGGGTGACCGTCCGTCCGCTCTTCTTCGGACTGCTCCTCTTCGCTCGCGCCGCGCCGGCCGGGAGCCGCGTCCTCCCGGTCCGCCTCGAGCGCGCCGGGAACGACGTCCGCGCGTGGGCCACCGAAGGCCCGGGGCGGACGTTGCGCGTGCTCGTGCTCAACCGCGGCGCACGCGACCCGCGCCGGGTGCGCGTGCGCGTCGGCGGCGCGACCCGCGCCTTCGCGGTGCAGCGCCTGAGCGCCGCGGGCCTCGCCGCGCGCGATCGCGTCACGCTCAGCGCTCGCGGCCCGCGCCCCGTGGCGGTCGCGGACGGCGAGGCCCGGATCGCGTTGCCGCCGGCGAGCGCGGCGCTGCTCGTCGGGCGCCCGCCGGCGCCCACGCGCCCGGGTCGCAAGAATGGCCGATGAGATGCTCCTCGCTCACGGTTCGATCGCCACCAGGCTCCCCGCGCAGGACCTCGAGCGCGCCCGGGGCTTCTACGCGGACAAGCTCGGCCTCGAGCCGAGCGAGGAACGGCCCGGCGGGCTGCTCTACCGCTGCGCGGAGGGGGCCTTCGCGCTCTTCGCCTCCGCCGGCGCGTCACCGGGCACGTTCACGCAGATGGCATGGGAGGTCGACGACATCGAGGCCACGGTCGCCGAGCTCCGGGACCGCGGCGTCGTCTTCGAGGACGTCGACCTGCCTGGTCTGCGGACCGTCGACGGCATCGCCGAGGTCGACGGCAACTACCCGAGCAAGGGCGGTCGGGGCGAGCGCGCAGCCTGGTTTCGCGACAGCGAGGGCAACATGCTCGGCGTCGGCGAGCCCGTGCGCTGACGCCGGCGCCCGACGATGGACCGTGGACAGTGGCTCAAGGCGGTCGGTCACGCGGCCGCGCCGTTGCCCGACGCGTGGCTCGAGGACGGTCGGATCGGGGTCCTGCGCCGGACGGGCTTCCCGCGGCGACCGCGGATCGCGCCCGGCGACCGGCTCGTCCTCTATGCCTCGGTGTGGCGCGCGATCTTCGCGATCGTCGAGGCGGTCGACGAGCCGACCGACCGCATCCCCGTCGCCGCCGACCCGGCACGCTGGCCGTGGACGATCGCGATCGAGCCGCTCGTCGTCGTCCCCGTCCTCGCCAACGCGCCGCCCGTGGAGGCCATCGGCGTCGCCGCGCGATCGATGAGCCAGCAGTCGCACATCCGCATCGAGCCGCGCCACCTGACGCTTGCGGTCGAGGCGATCGCGTCGGTGGGCGCGTAGCATCCGCCGGCGTGCGCGCGATCGTGCAGGATCGCCTCGGCGGCCCCGAGGTCCTCGAGCTGCGCGAGGTCGAGCGCCCGGAGCCGCTCCCGACCGAGGTCCTCGTGCGCGTCCACGCCGCCGGCGTCAACCCGGTCGACTGGAAGACGCGCTCCGGGCGCGGGATGGCCCGCGTCCTCGGCGACCCGCCGTTCACCGTCGGGTGGGACGTCGCGGGCGTAGTCGAGGCACTCGGCTTCGGGGTCACGCGCTTCGCCGAGGGCGACGCGGTCTTCGGCATGCCCCGGTTTCCGCGCGCGGCGAGCGCCTATGCCGAGTACGTCACCGCGCCCTCGCGGCAGCTGGCGCGCGCTCCAGATGGCCTCGGCTTCCGCGAGGCGGGTGCGATGCCGCTGGCGGGGCTGACCGCCTGGCAGGCGCTCGTCGAGACGGCCGGCGTCGGCGAGGGCGACCGCGTGCTCGTCCAGGGTGCGGCCGGCGGCGTCGGGCACCTCGCGGTGCAGATCGCCAAGGCGCGCGGCGCGCACGTGCTCGGGACCGCGCGGACCGACAAGCACGCGTTCCTGCGCGGCCTCGGCGTCGACGAGCCGATCGACTACGCCGAGCAGGACGTCGCCGCGGCGGCGGGCGAGGTCGACGTCGTCCTCGACCTCCTCGGCAGCCGCGAGACCGGCCTGGCCTCGGTCGCCTGCCTGCGTCGGGGCGGCCTGCTCATCAGCGTCCCCTCCGGCGCCGACCGCGAGGTCCTACGCACCGCCGCCGAACGCGGCCGGCGGGCGACCGGCATCCTCGTCGAGCCCGATGGCGCGGCGCTCGAGTCGCTCGCCGAGCTCGTCGCCGAGGGGCGGCTACGCGTCGAGCTCGCCGAGGCGCTCCCGCTCGCCGCGGCGGCGCGGGCCCACGAGATCGGGGAGCGCGGGCGCACGCGGGGCAAGCTCGTGCTCGACGTCGTCTGAGCGGTCAGTCGCCGCGGTCGTCGCGATCGCGCGCGGCCTCGCGGCGGTCGGCGGCCGCGTCGCGACGGTTCTGCGCGGCCGCGTCGCGATCGGCGCGTGCATCGCGGCGTCCCGAGCGCGCCGCGTCGGTGTCGGTCTGATCGTCGACGAGCGCGTCGCGCACGGCGGCGCGGAGGTCCCGGCGCGCCGCCTCGCGGTCGCGCTCGTCGGCCTCGCGGTCTCGCTCGTCGGCTGCGTCGTCGCGCGCGTGGTCCTCGTCCGGCGGAGATCCCATCGCGCGGGCAGCCTACCCGGACGCGCCGAGCGGCCACAGGCCGATGCGCGGGCGCCTGGGTCGGACCGCGCGGGCCGCGTGGGACGCGGCGGGCGGGTCACCGGGCCGCTGCGGCCCGGTGACCCGCCGTGCGCAGCGGCTAGCGGTGGCGGCCACCCATGGTGTTGACCGCGCTGACGGTGTAGTCGCTGTTGACCTGGACCTCGACCTCGGTGCCGTCGGACTTGCGGATGTGCGCCTCGTAGGGGGCGCTCGAGTCGACGTTGGTCTCCACGCGCTCGACGGTGCCCGGCACCTTGGCCAGCGCAGCGGCGCGCACCTTCGACGCCACGTCACCGCTGAGCAGCTTCTCGGTCTTGCCGTTGAACGTGTGGCCGGCCTGGGAGGGGTCGCGCGCCGGGCGCCCCTGGTTCGCGACGCTGCCCGACCCGGCCGAGGACGTCGACGACGAGGAGGACGCCTTCCCCGAGGTGGCCGCGGTGGCGATCGCCGCCCCGCTTGCCGCCGCCGCCGCAACCGCGGCGCCCGTCACGAGCTTGGACCTGATGCTTGCCATGCCGTCTCCTTGCATCGATTGACGAAGCGGTGCGAGCATCGCCGTCGCGGCTGAGAGCGCCCGCAGCCTTTCCTGAGAATCGCGGCAGAGAACCTGGCCGCCGCGACTGCCCGGTCAGCTGCGGTGGCGGGCGAAGCCGGGCGTCGACAGGACCCGGTGTTCGCCGGTGATGCAGAAGGCGTCGTATCCGGTCAGGGACGCGGTCCAGGCGGGGCCGTCGGCGCCCATGGCGAACGCGGCGGTGGCATAGGCGTCGGCCGTCGCCGGGTCCGGGCCGACGACGGTCACCGACAGCAGGCCGGTCGGCGGCTCGCCGCGACGGGTGCACGGAGCTTCTGCATCAACGCCGGCGGCGATGTCGT
>DATNGY010000169.1:0-2980 GCA_035605735.1 Solirubrobacteraceae bacterium | reverse complement strand
TGACCGAGGAGCAGCAGCAGATCAGGCGGCTCGTGCGCGACTTCGCCGACGGCGAGGTGCGCCCGGTCGCCGAGGAGCTCGACCGCGAGAAGCGCTTCCCGTACGAGCTCGTCGCGCAGATGGGCGAGCTCGGGTGGATGGGGATTCCCTTCCCGGAGGAGGTCGGCGGGGCCGGCGGCGACAGCCTCGGCTACGCGCTTGCCGTCGAGGAGCTCACGCGCGTGGACTCGAGCGTCGCCATCACGATGTGCGCGCACACCTCGCTCGGCACGCAGCCGGTCTATCTCTTCGGCTCGGACGAGCAGAAGGAGCGGCTGTTGCCGGACCTGTGCGCGGGGCGCAAGCTCGGGGCGTTCGGGCTGACGGAGCCGGAGGCGGGCTCGGATGCGGGCAACACGCGCACGCGCGCGCGGCGCGACAACGGCGGCTGGATCATCGACGGCGCCAAGCAGTTCATCACCAACGCGGGGACCGACATCTCGGGCCACGTGGCGATCACCGCGCGCACGGGCGACGTCACCCAGTCCCCTTCGGGGACGGGCGCGGGTGAGATCTCGAACCTCATCGTCGAGAACGGCACGCCGGGCTACGAGCAGGGCGCGCCCTATCGCAAGATGGGCTGGAACGCGTCGGACACGCGGCCGCTGACGTTCACCGACTGCCACGTGCCCGCGGAGAACCTGCTCGGGCCGCGCGGCCAGGGCTTCCGCCAGTTCCTGCACATCCTCGACAGCGGGCGCATCGGCGTCGCGGGGTTGGGCGTCGGCCTCGCCCAGGGCGCGCTGGACGAGGCGCTGGCCTACGCGCGCGAGCGCCGCGCGTTCGGCCAGCCGATCTCGAAGTTCCAGGCGATCCAGGCCAAGCTCGCCGACCTCTCCGCCGAGATCGAGGCCGCGCGCCTGCTGACCTACAAGGCCGCGTGGCTCAAGGACGCCCGGCGGCCGTTCACGCTCACCGCGGCGCAGGCCAAGCTCAAGACTGGGCGCCTTGCGGTGCGCGCGAGCGAGGAGGCCGTGCAGATCCACGGCGGCTACGGCTACATCGAGGAGTACCCGGTGTGCCGCTTCTACCGCGACGCGAAGATCCTCACGATCGGCGAGGGCACCGACGAGGTCCAGCAGATGGTCATCGCGCGCGCGCTCGGGGCGTAGCATCGCCGGCTGCCGGGGCTCGCGGTCGCGCTCGGCATCGAAGGGCGGCCTCTGCGACCCCGGCGGAAGCCGTGCGCGACGTCGGCGCCGCCCGCGTCGAGTGGTCGCCGGAGGTCATGTGACCGCTGATCGACCCCTCGACCCGCTTCCGGCGCTCCGCTGCCCGACACGAGCCGCGGGCCGCTCGCCGTGCCTCGACGCCCGGAACGGGCGCGAGCACCGACCGTCACCGTCGGTCGCGGACGCCGCCGTCGCGCAGGCATCGCCGGGGCTCCGTGCGCACAGTCGGCACCCCCGACGAGGAGTGCAAGTGCGTCTTCGCGATCAACGTCGACGGGGCGCGCTGGTCGAACCGCGCGGCCGCGCGGGGCACGGGTCCGCGGCGCGGTGGTCGCCCGCCCGGTTGGGAGACTGAGTGGGAGGTTTCCGCTCATAGGGGGAGGAAACCTCCCACTCACGCCCCGTGCGACGAGGCCGGCCACAGGGCGAGCTCGACGCCATCGCCGGCCGACTGGACGACCAAGGCCTGAACTGGATGAGCCCCGGTCGACAAGATGCACCAGCGGTTGCGCTGACCGCTCGAGCCGGCCACCGTCGAGCGACCACTCGACCAGCTTCCGACGCTCGATGTCCCCCTGACCAGGCGCAGGTCGCATCCGCGCAGCGCAAGGTCGACAGCCTCTCCTACTCCCTGTAGGCTTCCAGGCCGCCGCGCTTCTGGACACGCGGCGATCCGGCGCCCGCGGGGCGGGCGCTGCGGGTCCCTCGGCCAGCCCGCCCCGCGTGGCCGGCTCGACCACAATGGCGAGCCGTGCGGCGAGGAGCGCTCCTGTGGCTCTGCCTCTTCGCCGCCTTCGCGGCGACGGTCGGCCTGCGAGCCGGTGACTACGGCGACCTGAGCCGCCCCGAGGCGCACGTGCTGCTGGCGGCCGAGTCGATCGTCTCCGATCGCGACCTCGACCTGCGCGACGAGTACGGGGCCTCGGCGTGGCGGGCCTTCGGCGGCGGCGAGCTCGTGCCCTCGACCGGTCCGCGCCGCGGGCGACTGCTCGAGCCGACCGGGATCGGCTTCCCGCTTCTCGTCGCGCCGGCCTACGCCGTCGGCGGCCGCGTCGCGGTCGAGCTCTTCCTCGCCGCGCTCGCCGCCCTCGGCTTCGTGATCGCCGCCGCGCTCGGCCGCCGGCTCGTGCCCGAGCCGTGGGCCACGCGCGCCGCGCTCGTCAGCGGCCTGTCCCCGCCCGCGCTGGTCGCCTCGACGACGATCGCCCCGGACGCGGTCGGCGCCACCGTCCTCGCGGCGGCGGCCGCGCTGGCGCTGCGCGTCCGCGACCGCCCGAGCGCGCGTACCGCGGCCGCCTGCGGGGCGCTGCTCGCGGTGCTGCCCTGGCTCGCGGTCCGGCTGCTCGCGCCGGCCGCGGTCGTCGCCGCGGCGCTCGTCCGCTGGCCGCGCCGGCGCAACCGCGCGCTGGCCGGGATCGCCGGGGTCGAGATCGTGCTCTTCTCGCTCGTCCTGTACGCGTCGATCGACGATCGCCTCTTCGGGGGCCTGACGCCCGACGCGGTGCTCCCCGCCGGCGTGAGCCCGACCGGGGCCGTGGGCCTCGGCGCGCACCTCGAGCGCTGGCCGCGGCTGCTGACGGTGTGGGTGCACCCCACCGTCGGGCTCCTGCGCTGGGCGCCGTTCCTCGCCCTGGCGTTCGTGAGCCTGTGGCTGCTGTGGCGCTCGCGGCGCGAGCGACTCGCCGTCGCCGTGGCCGACCAGGTCGATGTCGAGGTGGCCGCCGCGTTCCTCGCGGCGACGAGCGCGGCGAGCGTGCTCGTCGCGGTCT
>DATNGY010000168.1:0-3639 GCA_035605735.1 Solirubrobacteraceae bacterium | reverse complement strand
CGCCTCGCGCGGCGGCGCCGCCGCGAGCGCCGGCGGACCCGAGCGCAGCTTGCGCCCCGCGATCGCGATCCCGTACGCGTCCCACCCAGGCCGCCACCACGGCGGCGCGACGTGGCGGCGCTCGATCTCGACGAACCCCGCCCGCTGCATCCACGCGACGTACTCGTCCTCGGCCGGGAACAGCATCCAGGCGTCCGAGAGCGCCCGCGCCAGCGGATGCGAGCGCCGAAGCGGCCCGACCACGACCGCGCGGCCGCCGGGCCTGAGGACCCGGAACGCCTCGGCGATCGCGCGCTGCGGGTCCGGCCAGTACTCGATCGACCCGGCCGAGACGTAGCGGTCGAACGCCTCGTCGGCGAAGGGCAGGGCCTCGGCGTCGCCGCGCAGCTTGCGCACCGCGCGCAGCGCCGGCTTGCGCGCGGCCCGCGCGAGCTGGTGCGGGCTCTGGTCGAGCATCGTCACGCGCTCGGGCGCGACCGGGCCGACGATCGCGCTCGTCGTGAAGCCGGTGCCGGCGCCGACGTCCAGCACCGCGAGCCCGGCGTCGTCGAGCGCGGCGAGCTCGAGCGCCTCGTCGCGCATGGGCGCCGTCCAGAAGAGCGGGTTGATCCAGCGGTCGTAGCCCATGGAGACGACGCGGTAGAACCACAGCGCCTCGGCCTTGTGCTGGATGAAGCGCACGGCTCAGCCGATCACGTAGGCGGCGGCGACGACGAGGTACTCGGCGAAGAACAGGCGCCAGACGAGCTGGTAGAAGCGCGCGACCGCGATGCGGTCGGCGGGGTCGAGCCGCAGCGCCCAGGCCCAGACGAGCGCGACGCCGACCACGTTGGCGCCCGCGAGCAGCGGCGCGCTGGCGCCGTCGAGCACGCTGGCGCCGGCGACGGCCATGCCGAGCCCGGCGAGCGTGAGGGCGCCCACGCCGAGGGCGAGCACCGGGCGGGGCCCGAGGCGCACGGAGAACGTCGCGATCGCGAAGCGCCGGTCGCCCTCGACGTCGGGCACGTCCTTGAGGACGGCGATGGCGAAGGCGAAGGGCACGGTGACGGCCGCGAGCGCCCAGGCGGGGGGCGCGATCGTCGCGCCGCCCCCGAGCGCCACCGAGAAGTGGACCCACACGGCGAGGTTCAGCACCGCCGCGCGCACGAGCGTGATCGAGGCGGCGGCGAGGACCGGAAAGCGCTTGAGCCGCAGCGGCGGGCAGGAGTACGCCGCGCCGACGGCCAGGCTGGCGCCGACGGCGACGAGCTCGACCGCCCCCTGCGTGATCGCGAGCGCGAGAGGCGCGACCGCGGCGAAGGCGACGATCCGCCGCGCGGCCTCGGGCGTCAGGTCGCCGGCCGCGATCGGCAGCTCGGGCTTGTTGATGCGGTCGATCGCGACGTCCTCGAGCTGGTTGACGCCGACGATGAAGACGTTCACGCACCAGCCGGCGACGAGGACCCACCACAGGTCCCAGAGCGCGTGGCCGCCGAGCCGCGCGACGGCGATCGCGTAGAGCGCGACGATCGCCGTCGTGGTGCCGATGATCGTGTGCGGCCGCGAGAAGCGCCAGAGGACGCCGATCGCGCCCGCAAGGCCGCCGGCGCGCCGTCGGGCGCTGCTGCGCAGCGCGAGTTCGGAGGCGCGCATGGCCCGAGACGCTACTGCGGCTCTGCGAGCATGAGGCGCCAGATGCTCGAGGCCACGCGCAGTCGCGGCGCCGATCCCCCGTTCTCCGATCCGAGCCGCTACCACGGCGCCGGCCTCGAAGGCTTCTTCTGGCGGGTCACCGACGCGAGCGCCGGGCGGGTCGTCGTCGTGCTCGCCGCAATCAGCCGCGACGCGCAGGGGGCGCCGTGGGGCCTGACCGCGATGGCCGCGCACCCGGGCGGGCTCGTGCGGAGCGTCGTGACGGCCGACGCGTGGGGCGACCCCGAGGGCCCGGGCCTGCGGCTCGGCGAGGTCCTGCGCGCCGACGGCGACGGCGTCCGCGCCGACCTCGGGCCGGGGGCGCGGCTCCAGGCCGCCTTCGAGCGCCCATTGCGCTGGCCGCCGGGGGCGTGGGGCGCGATGGGCCCGGTGCAGGCCGTCCCCGGCCTCAGCCAGTACTGGCACCCGCACCTGCTCGGCGCCGGCGTGCGCGGCGAGGCGGAGGTCGGCGGCGCGCGCTGGGAGCTCGCCGGCGCGCGCGCCTATGCCGAGAAGAACTGGGGACCGGGCGGGATGCCGGCGCTGTGGTGGTGGGGACAGGCCCACGACTTCGCGCGCGAGGACCTGTGCGTGGCCTTCGCCGGCGGCCCGGCGCGAGCAGGCCGGTTGCGCACGACGGGCACCGCGCTCGTCGTCGCCATCGGCGGCGAGGTCCTGCGGCTCGTGCGCCCGCTCGTGCCGCTGGCCGTCACGGTCGACGACGACGGCTGGCGGCTGCGGGGCCGTACCCTGCGCCACGTCGTCGAGGTCGAGGCCCACGCCGACGCCGCGCCGCACCTGCTGCCGGTCCCGATCCGGGTGCAGCGGCGGGCGATCGACGGGGCGTCGCCCCAGCACCTCGCCGCGACGCTGCGCGTGGCCGTCCGCCACCGCGGGCGGACGGTCGTCGAGGAGACGTCCACGCTCGCCGGCCTCGAGCGCGGCCGCGGCCACGAGGGCTGACGGAGCGCGTCAGGCCGCGGCGCGCTCGGCGGCCAGGGCGAGCGGTTCGGCCGCGATGAGCCGCTCGAAGACGCCGACGACGAGCCACAGGGAGCGCAGCCGGATGGCCGCGACGCGATCGGTCGGCGCCACGCGCGCCTCGCTCACGAGCGTGCTCGTCCCCTCGCCGCCGTCCTCGACCCAGTGGCCGAAGAGCACGCGCGCGGTGCCGGGCCGCGACCACGCCCGGAAGTCCTCGGGCGAGCCGAGGTGCGGGTAGTCGCACTGCAGCGTCCAGATCCGCCCGCAGAGCCCCGAGAGCGACCACGTCGGTCCGTCGTCGAGGACGACGAACGGGTCCTCGGCCAGCATGCCGCCGAACGTCTGGTCGCTGCGGACGCCGGGAATCCGCCAGCGCACGAGCCGTCCGAGCGTGCGCGTGTCGCCCAGGCGCACGGAGCGCGCCGCGGCCCACAGGCGGTCGGGCTCGACGGCGGCGCGCCGGCGGTGGGTCGTTCGGATCGCCGGCCGCGGCAGCCAGGCGTCGAGCATCGCCGGCCCGGGCGCTGGCGCCACGCGCGTCACAGGTGCGCCTGGCCCTCGACCACGGTCGTGGTCGCGCCGGCGATCCAGACCGTGCCGTCCGGGTCCTGCGAGACGTGGACGCGACCCGCGCGCCCGAGCGCGGTCCCCTGACGGGCAACGTAGGGGGCGTCGAGCCGGCCCGTGCGCAGTAGCCACTCGGCGAGCGACGCGTTGAGGCTGCCGGTCACCGGGTCCTCGACGAGGGCGCCGTCCTTCGGGAAGAACGCCCGCACCTCGATCGCCTCGGGCGCGCCCGGCGAGCACGGGCCGACGACGCCGACGTCGCGGTCGACGAAGGCGGGGCGCAGCGCGAGCACCTGCTCCGCCGAGCCGAGGAGCACGGCGAGCCAGCCGGGGCCGTTGTCGACCCACTGCGCGTCGACCACGTCGCCGCGGTCGATCCCGAGCGCGTGCGCGAGCTCGGCTACGAGCGCCTCCTCG
>DATNGY010000167.1:0-2594 GCA_035605735.1 Solirubrobacteraceae bacterium | reverse complement strand
AGCAATCAGCGCAAGATCGCCATCCTTATGACCGAAGGCGAATACAACACACAGTATGACGCCAGCGGTATCAACACCAACGATCCGGGCGCGGGTACGGCTGTCAACGGCTCATCAGCCACACAGGCGAAAGAGCTCTGCAAAGCGATGAAGAAAAAGACTGCGCTGTCAGATCCCAACATCACGATCTACACGGTCGGTTTCGAGGTCGGCAACAACGCGAGCGCGCTCGACGTGCTGACGACGCCGCCGAAGGCCGCGCCGGTCATGAACGTCACGCTCCCGGAGGGCCCGGGCCGCCGCGAGCTCGCCGCGCGCGTCAGGGCCGCGGGCGTCGTCGGGAGCTACCTGGCCGCGACGCGCCGCTCGAAGCTGCTCGACCCGCACGCCTACGGCGCGCCCAAGCGCACCGCGTCGCTCGAGGGCTTCCTGTTCCCCTCGACGTACCAGCTCAGGCGCAGCGACGCCACCGCCAAGCGCCTCGTGGCCGACCAGCTGCGGACGTTCAAGGCCCGGTTCGTCAAGCTCCGCCTCGACCGGGCGCGACGCCGGCACCTGAGCCGCTACGACGTGATCACGATCGCCTCGATGATCGAGCGCGAGGCGCTCGTGCCGCGTGACCGGCGGCTCATCAGCGCGGTCATCTACAACCGCCTCGCCAAGGACATCCCGCTCGGGATCGACGCGACGCTGCGCTACCGCCTCGACGACTGGAGCCGGCCGCTGCGCCGGTCCGAGCTCGGCCTGCGCTCGCCCTACAACACGCGCAAGCACGCCGGCCTGCCGCCGACCCCGATCGGGAACCCGGGGCTCGCGTCGCTACAGGCGGCCGCGGATCCGGCGCGCGTCGGCTACCTCTACTTCGTCGTCAAGCCCTGCGGCAACGGCGCGCACGCGTTCTCGTCGACCTACGCGGGCTTCCAGCGCGACTACCGCGCCTACGTCCGCGCGCGCGCCAAGCGCGGCGGCAAGGACCCGTCGCACTGCTGACTGGATGGTTGATCCCGCGACCCCGCGCACGCGGGGCCGCGAAATCAACCATCTAGAATCCCGCCGTGACCACGATCTCCCACGCGGCCCGCGAGGTCATCGAGTCGGGCGCGCTCGCGCACCTGGCGACGATCGATCCCGACGGCTGCCCTCAGGTGAGCTGCGTGTGGGTCGGGATCGAGGACGGTGAGATCGTCTTCGCGTCGCTCGGCCCCCGCCGCAAGCTCGACAACATCGCGCGCGACCCGCGGGTCACGCTCTCGATCGAGGGCGAGGGGACGAACGACCTCGGGCTGCGCCAGTACGTCGTCCTCCACGGCCGCGCGCGGATCACCGAGGGCGGCGGGCCCGAGCTCCTGCAGCGCCTGGCCCGCGTCTACCTCGGCGAGGGCGTGCGCTTCCCGCCCTTCGACGACCCGCCGCCCGGCGTCGTCGCGCGGATCGCGGTCGAGCGCGTGGGGGGCGTCGGACCCTGGGCTTGACGCGGCTGGGCGTCCTCGGTTGGCCGGTCGCCCACAGCCGCTCGCCGGCGATGCAGAACGCGGCGCTGCGCGCCGCCGGCTTGGAGGGCTGGCGCTACCAGCGCCTGCCCGTGCCGCCCGAGGCGTTGGCCGAGACCGTCCGTGCGCTGCCCGCGCTCGGCTTCCGCGGCGCCAACGTGACGATCCCGCACAAGCGTGCGGTGCTCGCGCTCGCCGGCGCCGCGTCGCCGGCGGCGCGCGCGATCGGCGCGGCCAACACGCTGACCTTCGCCGACGGCACGATCCATGCCGACAACACGGACGCCCCCGCGCTCCTGCGCGCCCTCGGCGAGCCGCTGCCGAGCTCGGCCCTCGTGCTCGGCGCGGGCGGATCCGCTCGCGCGGTCGCCTACGCGCTGCGCGGCGCCGGGGTCGACGTCGCCGTCCACAACCGCACGCCCGCGCGCGCGGCGGCCCTCGCGCGCGACCTCGGCGTCCGCTTCGTCGACGCGCCCGACGCGGCGGAGCTGCTCGTCAACTGCACGCCGGTGGGGCTCGGTCCCGACGACGGCCTGCCCGCGGGCGCCGAGGACCCGGGCGCGTTCGCGTGCGTCGTCGACCTGCCCTACCGCGACGGGGGCACCGCGCTCGCCGCCGCGGCGCGCGCGGCGGGGTGCCGCGTCGTCGACGGCCTCGAGCTCCTCGTCGCCCAGGGGGCGCTGAGCTTCGAGCGCTGGACCGGGCGGCCGGCGCCGGTCGCGGTCATGGACGCCGCCGCGCGTGGGCCCGGCGCCGGCTCATAGCTCGATCCGCGAGCCCAGCGTCACGGTCCGCTCGTCCGGGAGGCGGAAGCGGAGCGCCGGGCTCGCCGCGTTGCGCGCCATCGCGATGAAGAGCCGCTTGCGCCAGCGGGCCAGCCCCGGCTCGTCGCCGAGCACGAGCGTCGCCCGCGAGACGAAGTACGACGCGCCCTCGACGTCGATCGGGCACTCGAGATCGCGCTCGGCCGCCTGGCTCAGGATGTCGGGGACGTCGGTGTGGTCCTGGAAGCCCACGCGCGCGCGCAGGTGCAGGATCCCGTCGTCGGTGAAGCCGAGGTCGTCGACCACGAGCCGGTCGTCGTGCGCCACGTGCGGCACGTTC
>DATNGY010000166.1:0-2278 GCA_035605735.1 Solirubrobacteraceae bacterium | reverse complement strand
GGCGACGGCCCGCGAGCTGCCGCACGCGTCGCTCGTCGGCCTGCGCGGCTCGGGCCACGACGTCATCGACAGCGACGTCACCGGATGCTCGGGGCGCGCGCTGCGTAGATTCGCCGCGGGCCGCCCGGTCGGGCGCCCGTGCGCGGGCAGGGACATCGCGATCACGCCGACGCCGCTGCCGCCGCACTCGCTGCGCGACTTCCGCTCGGCGCCCGGGGTCGGCGGGCGGCGTGGGCGCGCGCTCTTCGCGACGCTGGACACGGTGGCGGACGCCGCGCTCGCGGGCCTCGAGCTCGTCGAGGCGGGGCTCGCGCCGCGCGACGGCGGCCTGCGCGGCGGATCGTTCCGCTTTGCGAGCTCCGACCCCGCCGCCGTCCTGCGCCTGGGCGCGTACGCCTACGTCCCGGGGCTGCGCGTCACCGGCCGGGTCCGCAGCAGCGGCCGCGGGACGGTCGCGGTCCGCGGGCGCGGCGTGAGCGGGCGCCTGACGCTCGACGGGCGCGGCGGCGCGACCGGCGTGCTCGGCGGCCGCCCGGTGCGCTATCGCGAGCGGCGGCGCGGCGCCCGCGCGGCGGCGGCGGGTCGCGCCGGCCATCGCGTCGAGGGACCGAACCTGCCCTCACCAGGTCGTGTAGAAGCGCAGCTCGAGCGCGAGCGGCTGCGCCGCGAGGGCCGCCCGTAGCCAGCGGTCGGGCAGCGCCGGCGGCGCGGCCACGCAGGCGAGCGGACGAACGCAAGCCAGATCTCGGCCTTCGTGAAGCCCAACACCGCGGCGACGGGGTCAGGCCCGCGCCGGCACGCCGGCGACGACGGCGCCAGGCGGCACGTCGCGCGTGACCACCGCGCGGACGCCGACGCGGGCGCCCGCCCCGACGGTGACCCCGCGCAGGACGGCGGCGTGGGCGTCGAGGGCCGCGCCCGGCGCCACTACCACGGGCGCGGTGCGCAGCCCCTGGAGGCGGATCGGGCGCTCGACGTCGTCGATGGCGCAGTCGAAGTCGACGAGGACGACCTCGTCCCCGAGGGCGGCGTCGGCGCCGACGTCGATCCGCTCGTGGGCGGCAACGACGCAGCGGTCGCCGAGCCGCGCGCCCGGGCCGATGGTGACCGCGGCGCCCGGTCCCACGTGCATGCGCGTGCCCGCGCCGAGCACCGCGCCGCGCCCGATCGCGACTGCCCCACCGCGCGCGACGTCCACGCGCGCGCCGCGTCCGGCGCGCGCGCCGCCTCCGGCGCGTAGCCGCCCGCGGGTGCGGAGGACGAGGAGGAGCACGCGGAACACCGCGCCCGAGCCTATGCTGCCCGCCGCATGGCGGGCCTGCGACGCTCCGAGCTGATCGCCCTCGCGGTCGTGGGCGTCTCCACCGCGCTGGCGGGCCTCGCGCACTACGCGGGCTGGGACGCCGTGCTCGCCTTCGCGCTCGCCGCGATCGCGCTCGCGGGGCTGGCGCACCTAGTCGCGGTCGGCACCGAGCAGGTCGGCGAGCGCTTCGGGCCCGGCGTGACCGGGCTCATGCAGTCGACGCTCGGCAACCTGCCCGAGCTCTTCGTCGTCATCTTCGCCTTGCGCGCGGGCGAGATCGTCGTCGCGCAGACGTCGATCCTCGGCTCGATCTTCGCCAACGCGCTGCTCGTCCTCGGGCTCGTCATCGTGCTCGGGGCCGGCGTGGCACGGGACGGGATCATGCGCTTCGCGGCGCGGCTGCCGAACGACACGGCGACGCTCCTGCTCGTTACGAGCTTCATCATCGTCATCGTCGGGATCGCGCACGTCTCGCACGAGCCGGCCGCGCGACACGAGCGCGTGATCTCCGCCGTCGCGGCGGGGTGCCTGCTCGCCGTCTACCTCGCCTGGGTCGTCCCTTACGTCCGCGCCGAGCAGCGGGCCGGCAAGGAGCACGCCGCGACGCCGCGCGTGGCCCTGCCCGCGTCGCTGGGGCTCCTGGCCGCGGGCGGCGTCGGGGCGGCCTTCGTCTCGGAGTGGTTCATCGACGCGCTGCGCCCGACGATCGACGCGCTCGGCGTCTCGGAGGCCTTCGCGGGGCTCGTCGTCGTGGGCATCGCCGGCAATGCGGTCGAGAACTTCACCGGCCTCGTCCTCGCGCGCAAGGGCCAGGCCGACCTCGCGATCTCGGTCGTCAAGAACTCGGTCGCGCAGATCGCGGCGTTCCTGTACCCGGTCCTCGTGCTCGTCTCGCTGCTGTTCTCGACGCCGCTCACGTTCGCGCTCGCGCCGGTCTACATCGGGGCGCTGCTGCTCACCGCGCTCGCGGTCTGG
>DATNGY010000165.1:0-4026 GCA_035605735.1 Solirubrobacteraceae bacterium | reverse complement strand
AGGGCTCGGCCAAGTACACCTCCGCGTGGGGTTCACATGGCTTCCCCTCCCCGGCCAGCATCAATGACTATACCTACCGTTGGACCGTAAGCATCACCGGCCGCTTCACTGACAAGCGTACTGCCAAGGGAACGATGACTTACGAGGCGCTGTATGGCGGCGGACGTGTCGATTCCGTTGCCGCGCACACAGGCCAACCGGTCGGCCAGACCCGCACTTGTGGCAAGGTCAGGGTCAAGTTCACCGCCAAGCGCGGCGCGCTGCACCCGATCAAGGGCAGCATCCACGACGTGTCCCCGGAGGACTTCTGATCCGTTAAGCCCATGACACGCAAGGGGAAGTTGCCCATACACCCTCCTTTCGGCCAGGTTTCCGGGGAGGAACCTCACCTTGCTGAGAGACCATTCCTGGAATAGTGAGAACATGGCCCACACCCCGCCTCGACTGCGCGAAGCCCGCCAGGCCGCCGGCCTGACCCAGGTCGCCCTGGCCGAGCGCATCGGCGTCAAGCAGCCGCACGTGGCCCGCTGGGAGACCGGCCGGGTCGAGCCCGGCGCGCGCACCGCGATCAAGATCGCCCGCGCCGTCAACGCCAAGGTCGAGGACGTCTGGGGCGACGACCGCGAGGTAGGGACCGCCACCTAGCGCCGCCGTCCGGTACGTCTGTCTAGGGCAAGGACACCAACACAAGAGGTGAGAGATGAAGGGATTCATCGTGGCCGCGGTGGCGAGCGTCGTCGTCGCGGCCCCGGCTCAGGCGGCGCACCACCCGCGCGACTGGCACGGGTGCTACGCCAACACGACGAGCGCCCACTACACGACGCCGACTTTCCGCCTGGCGCAGGCGTGGGGCACGCGCAAGAGCAACCTGATCGTGTCGAGCAACATCGCGTGCTCGACGGCGGGCGCCCTGGTCCGCCACTGGACGCGAGGCGGGATGAGCACCGTGCCGCTCACGCCGGCCCGGCACGGCTACGCCCGCGGCGAATATGACGCCCCGCTGATGCGCAAGTGGGGGAGCTGCCTGCGCGGCTTCAGCGCCGTCACCTGCGGGCGCCACTGGCGGCGCGTCGAGGGCGGCTGGGTGGACCAGTTCGTGGTCTTCGCCTACCCGAAGGCCATCACGACCGTCGCCGTCGCTGCGTCGGCGGCCCCGCCGGTCCAGAAGCCGCCCTGCCTGCACAGCTTCCAGGGCCGGCCGGTTCAGGGGGCCCGGACGTGCATCTACCGGCTGGTGGCCGGCAGGCGCTTCTACTTCCCGCGCCGCTCGTACCCGTTCTTCATCAGCTACTTCACGGTGAGCCACGGCGACGTCGTGCCCGCCGACGTAGACGCTTCGGGTGACGACCGACGCCCGTGGCGGATCTGGTCGAGCACCGGCAAGCTGCTCGGCTCCAAATACGGCAACTCGCCGCACCAATGGAAGATGTACGTGCTCCCCAAGCGCGTGCTCTACGTGAAGCTCGTCGACGCCAGCTCGCGCTATCCGCACGGGATCGGCGGTCCGCGATGAGCCTGTGGCTGGCTCGCGCCCTCCTCTTGATCTGGGCCGTGATCTACGCGGTCGACCGCTAGTTCGAGCCCGAGGGACGAAAGGCGGAGGAGCAGGCCGCCCGACGGCAAGCTGGCCGACAAGGCGGCCGGCGCGCACCTGTTCCAGCACGCGCGCCCGGTCGGTGTCGACGCCCGCCGAGTCCAACTGGGGGATACACCTTCCTCCACGGTCCACTTTGGCGTGGCGATCCCGGCTCGAGGTCGAGATTTGAAGCGTAGACGTTGATCAGCCGAGGGGACTCGACCGGGCTATCGGAACGCATGGAAAGGAGCAGGCCGGGCGTCTCGGATGCCGAGTGCTCGTCGCAGGCGGAAGCAGCAGCGTGGCCGCGTTGTCTCGCCGCAGAGGCGCGCGTAGATTGCTCGCATGTCTCCAGAGCGCCTACGCGGACGCATCCCCTTCGCGTTGGTCGGGGTGCTTCTGATCCTCTCGGTGTTCGTTCTTCACGGCGCGGCAGCGGGTGTGGCGGCGTTCGCCGCGTTCCTCGGGCTCATTGCGGCCTGCATCGACGCGTTGCGCCGCAAGGACGCCGACGTTCGTCGCAACGCAGACCGGTCCGGCCTCGCCGGCTGGTTCGGGGGCTGGTTCTAGACCGACGCGTCGACTCGCTATTGCATCGAGGCGGAGGCGAGAGCGCGAGGCCCCAGCCACGCGCAGTTCCGCCTCGGACGAGGCGGTAGCGGAACCTGACACCGGTTGCCATTCGTCTATCCCAAGCCGGACCACGCGCCTGCTGAGCTCACGATCCTCAACTTCCCGGTCGACGACGTCGAGGCGAGCGTCGAAACGCTCACCGCGGGCGGCGTCACGGTCGAGCGCTACGACGGCTTCGAGCAGGACGATAAGGGCATCTCGCGCGGCGAGGGTCCGCAGATCGAGTGGTTCAAGGACCCGGCCGGCAACATCGTCGCCGTGCTCGCGGAGCAGTAGTCACGACGACCGTACGCGCGCGGCGGCGACGCGGACGCCGACGGGGCCGCCGCCCGGGTCGACGCGCGCCGTCCAGCCGGCGGGAAGCCGCGCCGAGCGCCCGGAGGTCACGGTGGGCAGGCGCCCGGCCCACAGCGACCGGCCGTCCTGCTCGACTCGCACGCTCGGCGCGACGAGCTCGCGCCGGGCGCGCAGGAGGTGGCGGGTACGCGGCGGGCGACCGGCGGGCGCGACCACCAAGTTCGGCGCGATCCAGTGCAGCGGCGGGTCGACCCCGACCGCCACCGCGCGCGCGGGCCACGGCTCGCCGCGGAGGTGGCGCAGCACGGCCAGGGCGACGTGGCGCCCGGAGAGGGCCGCTACGTCCGCGCTCTCGGCGCCGTGCAGGACGTTGCCGGCGGCGAACACGCCCGGGCGCGTCGTGCGCCCCGACGCGTCGACTGCAGGACCACGCGTGCCGGGATCGAGCGCGGCGGCGCCGAGGACCGCGAGCTCGTGATCGGGGATCCAGTCGGCCGTGAAGACGACGAGATCGCACTCAACCTCGCGGCGCTCCCCGCTGCGCAGGGAGGTGATCTCGACCGCCTCGACGCGCCGGCGACCGTGGATCGCGGTGACCTCGGCGGAGGTCAGGAGCGGCGTCCGGAAGCGCGCGGCGGCGGCGGCGCGGACGACCGCGTAGCTCTGGTGGCGCGGCTGCGCGGTGACCATCGCCACGGCCCTGGCCCCGCCCTGCGCGAGCGTGAGCAGCGCCGAGAAGCTGACGTGCTCGGCGCCGACGACGACCGCCCGCCGCCCCGGCGCCTCGCCGCACAGGTACACGAGCTGCTGGAGCATCCCCGTCGTCATCACGCCCTGCGGTCGCGACCCCGCGACGAGGCGGGCCGAGCGCGGCCGCTCGCGGCACCCCGTCGCGAGCACGACCGCGCGCGCGGCGAGCGATCGGCGACCGCGCGGGCTCGTCGCCTCGAGCCGGCCGTCCGAGCCCCAGCCCGTCACCTGCGTCGCCGTGCGCAGCTCGGCGCCCGCGCTCGTCGCGAGCTCGGCGCGGCGGCGCGCGTACTCGGGCCCGGAGACCGCGCGGTGGAGGTCGCGTAGCCCGAAGCCCGGGTGGTCGGCGTGGCGCGGGATCCCGCCCGGCTGCGCCTCGCGCTCGACGACGACCACTGCGCCTGCCCCCATGCGACGCAGCTCGGTCGCCGCGGCGAGGCCCGCCGGTCCGGCGCCCACGACGAGGACGTCCAGGGCCTCGCGTGCGCTCACGCCGGGCGCTCCCACGGCTCCCCCACCGACCGGCCCGAGTGCTCGGCGAGCAGCGCGGTCACCCGAGCCGCGCAGAAGAAGCCCTGGCAGCGACCCATGAGCGCGCGCGTGCGACGCCGGAGCCCGTCGAGATCGGGGGCCGGCAGCGGCCCGCGCGCCGCGTCGCGAACCTCCCCCGCGGTGACGCGCTCGCAGAAGCAGACGATCTCGCCGTAGGCGGAATCGGCGGCGATGCGATCGCGCATCGCGTAGGGGCGCGGGAAGGCCTCGCCGAGGTT
>DATNGY010000164.1:0-4463 GCA_035605735.1 Solirubrobacteraceae bacterium | reverse complement strand
GCGTGCGGCGCGCACGCCGCCGGGTACCGTGAGCCTGGAGATGTGGGGCACGCTCGAGGACGCGGTGCGCACGGCCACCCATGCGGGTGCGCTCATCTTCGATCGCGCCGTCCACGTCAACCCGTGGGGCCTGGCGGCCGGCACCGTGCTCTACCTCCTCGCGCAGGCGATCCGCACGCGCGGCTGGTACACGATCATCCGCGCCGCCTACCCCGCCGCCGACGGCCTGCGCGCGCGCGACGTGACGCGCGCGTATCTCGCGGGCTCCGGCGTGAACGCGATCGTGCCGGCCCGCGGCGGCGACTTCGTCAAGCTCGCGATCGTCCACCGTCGGATCCCGGGCTCGAGCTACGCGACGCTCGCGGCGACGTTCGTGCCCGAGACGCTGTTCGAGAGCGCCGTCGGCATCGGCCTCGTGATCTGGGCGCTCGCGCGCGGCTTCCTCCCCGTCCCGACGACGACCGGCGAGTTCCCGTCGCTCGACGTCTCGCTCATCATCGAGCATCCGGTGCTCTGCGCCGTGGGCGCCGCGGCGCTCGGAGCGCTCGTGTGGTGGCTCGTCCGCCGCATGGGCGGGCGGCTGCGACGCGGCCTGGCGATCCTGCGCACCCCGCGCCGGTTCCTCACCGGCGTCGCGAGCTGGCAGGCGCTCGCGCGCGTCGTCCGCCTCGCCTCGCTCGCGGCGTTCATGGCTGCGTTCGAGCTCCCGGTCACGCCTGCCACGGTGGTCCTCGTCATGGCCGCCCAGGGCGGCGGGCGCATCATCCCGCTGGGACCCGCAAGCGTCGGGCTGCGCATGGCCATGCTCTCCTACGGCTTCGTCGAGGTGACCGGCCACGAGGTCGACATCGCCGCGATCACGGCTTTCACCGTCGGCGTCGGGACCGTGCTCGCGCTCGCGGGCCTCGTGCTCGCGATCGTCCTGCTCGTGCGCGAGTTCGAGACGCTGTCGCCGCGCGAGGCGGTCCGCCGCGCGCGCGAGCGATTCGCACCCGAGGCCGCGGGGCGCGTGCCTACCGGATGAGGACCGGCGTCCCGATCGGGACGCGCCGGAAGAGGGCGACGACGTCGCCGACGTGCATGCGGATGCAGCCGTGCGAGGCGCGGTGGCCGATCGACCAGTCCTCGCCCGTGCCGTGGATGCCGACGCCGTTGGCGATCCCCATCCAGCGCGCCTTGAGCGGATTGGCGGCCGAGCCGCCCTCGACTGTCGTGCCCGCGAGCTCGCCCGCCCACGGCGAGTTCGGCACCGACCAGACGGGGTTGACCTGCTTGCTGGAGATCGAGAACAGACCGGTCGGCGTCGGGTAGGCGGGCTGGCCGACCGCGACGCCGTAGCGCGCGACGACGCGGAAGCCCTTGAAGAGCCGCAGCCGGAAGTGCGCGCGGTCGATCGTGATCACGGTCGCGTAGGCGCGGCGCATCGCCCGCGTGTCGAAGCGCGGGCGCACGACGGTGTTCTCGTGCAGGACGCGCGGCGCCCGAGGGTCGGCGAGCGCGGCGTCGATGCGCGCGCGCGTGCGCGCGACGTTCAGCGCCTTGCCGCGGCGCCCGGGCGTCGTGAGGATCCGGCGCAGGGTGATGCGTGCCCGCGCGTCGCGCGCGGCGCGGTAGACCCTCCTGGCGACGCGCTCGACGAAGGCCTTCACCGCCGCGCGCGAGTGCGTGAGCTTCGGCGCCACGCGCCGAACGCCGAGCTTGGCCGCGAGCGCCCGCCGCGCCGTGGCCGCGCTGTCGAGCCGCAGCCGCGCGGTCGTGACCTTGAGGAACCACGGGTGCGCGCCCGTGCCGAGGACGACGTCCTTGTTCAGCCGCGGCCACAGCTCGAGGTCGAGCCTGGCCTGGGCCTCCGCCGCGCTGAGGTTCGAGAGGTCGACGCCGCCCGCGGAGACGCCGGGGCGGATCCGCGGGACCGGCACCTGGGCGGCGGCCGGCGCGGCCGCCGTCAGGGCGGTGGCGATCAGGACGAGCGCGAGGGCGGGGCGGCGCATGGCGGCGGGGAGCGTAGCGACGCCTACGCCGCGGCGCGCAGCGGACGTTGCGCGGGGTCGATCAGGCCCGGCCGTAGACGGGTACGTGCGCCCCGCTCACGACGGTCGCATCGTCGGAGCAGAGGTGAACGATCACAGCCGCGATCTGCTCCGGCGCCACCCACTTGCCGTGGTCGGCATCGGGCATCGCCCGGCGGTTCGCGGGCGTGTCGATCGTCGAGGGCAGGATCGCGTTGACTCGAATCCCGTCGTCGCGATACTCGGCGTCGAGAGCGTCGACGAACGCGAGGACGGCGGCCTTCGCGGTGACGTAGCCGGCGGCGCCGGGGAACGGCCGCAACGCGGCGCGCGAGCTGACGCACACGATCGACCCCGTGCCTGCAGCGAGGAGCACGGGCAGCGCGGCCGCGCACACGAGGTACGTCGGCTGGAGGTTCAGGCGCAACTGCGCCTCGAAGGCCGCGAACGGCGTCTCGTGCACGCGCCCGGGCGCGTCGAACCCGCCGACGAGGTTGACGACCGCGCGCAGGTCGGCCCCCGCCGCCGCGACGACCTCCGCGACCGACTCGGCGTTGGCGAGATCGGCGTGCACGAGCTCCAGGCGCTCGCGCTCGGGGGCGCGCTCGAGCTCGCCCTCGGCGATCCATGGGACGACGGCGCGCCAGCCGTCATCGAGGAATGCTCTGGTCACGGCCGCCCCGAGACCTCCCGTTCCGCCCGTCACGAGCGCGGTCTGTGACATGTCAGCTCTCTCTCCGTGCCGGCGACCAGGAGAGCATGGGAGTGCTCTCCGTTTCGTCCGCGCCGGAACCTACCGTTCGCCCCGTGCCGGTGCTCGTGCGCGATCTCGTTGACGGCCAGGAGCTGGATCAGGTCCTCCTCGTCCGCTCGGTCGAGGCGCGCGCACGCCGCGGCGGCGGCGAGTTCCTGCGGCTCGTGCTCAGCGACCGCACGGGCCACCTGACCGCCATGGTCTGGGAGGACGTCGCGCGCGCCCGCGAGCTCTGCGGCGCCGGCGCGCCCGTCCGCGTCGTGGGGCGCTTCGAGGTCCACCACCGCTGGGGCCCGCAGCTCGCGCTGCGCGCGGTGCACGCGGCGACTCCGGGCTCCTACGACGCGCGCGACCTCGTCGACGGGCCGCCGCGCCCTGCCGCGCGCATGGAGGAGGACCTGCGCGCGCTCGTGGCGACGGTCCAGGACGTCCACCTGCGCGCGCTCCTCGACCGCGTGCTCGGTCCGGCGAGCCCGACGTGGGCGGCCTTCCGCCGCGCGCCGGCGGCCAAGCACTTCCACCAGGCCTACGCGCACGGGCTGCTCGAGCACTGCCTGTCGGTCGCGCAGGGCGTGAGCGCGCTCGCCGCGCTCTTCCCCGGCATCGACCGCGACGTCGCGGTCGCGGGCGCGCTTCTGCACGACATCGGCAAGCTCGAGGCCTACACGGTCGACCCGGCCGCGATCGAGCTGACCGACGCCGGCCGTCTGCAGGGCGAGATCCCGCTCGGCTACTTCCGCATCCGGCGCGAGATCGAGACGATCCCGGGCTTCCCGCCCGCGACGGCCCAGGCCGTCCTGCACATCATCCTCAGCCACCACGGCTCGCTCGAGCACGGCAGCCCGGTCGTGCCCTGCACGCGCGAGGCGACGCTCGTGCACTTCCTCGACAACCTCGGCGGGCGCCTCGGCTCCTTCGACCGCCTCGAGAAGGCGCTGGCGCCCGGCGCCTCCTGGGCGCCGTTCGACCGCGGGATCGGCGCGAGCGCCTACTTCGGGCCGGGCGGGGAGCGGCCCGAGCGCGAGGCGGCCTAGAGCGGCTTCATCGGGTTCGCCGCCGGGGTCGCGCGAGCGGGGGCCGAGGAGGGGCGACCTCGTCGGCTACCGGCGGCTCCCGAGGGTGAGCGGTCACTTTGGCGCTCATACGACGCCGAAGGGACCTCTCACGCCCGGGAGGGCGCCGGGTCCGCCGGCGGCGCTCGTCTCGTCGATGCCCGGGCCCGCCGCTCGCGTCGGCACTCCCCCGAAATCTCACGAAAGACCGCAAACTCCGGCGCAGCTTCGGTCTGGTGGCCGGCCGCCCGGTGCGTCGCTCTAGTCTTGGGCGCGATGGCGAAGGACACCGAGAAGCTGATTCGCCAGCTCTCGCTGATCTCGTTCCTCATGGCCGAGCGCCGCCCGGTCACCGCGCTGGAGATCCGCCGCGACGTCGAGGGCTATTCGGGGATGAACGAGGACGCGTTCGCGCGGCGCTTCTACGCCGACCGCGCCGAGCTCGAGGCGCTCGGCATCCACCTCACGGTCGAGCGGCCCGCCGACGCCGCGGCCGAGCAGGAGACGTACTCGCTGCGGCCGGAGAACTTCCACCTCCCCGCCATCGCGTTCACCGACGAGGAGCTCGCCGCGCTGCAGTTCGCGCTGACGCTGCTCGACGGCGAGTTCGCCTACGCCGAGCCGCTGCGCCTCGCGCTCCAGCAGATC
>DATNGY010000163.1:0-3711 GCA_035605735.1 Solirubrobacteraceae bacterium | reverse complement strand
CCGAGCGGTCGACGTTGTAGGCGACCACCGGACGGCGCTCGGCCTCATGGGTGTCGAGCAGCTCGTCTCCGGCCCAGCCCTTCAGCACCCAGCTGAGCTTCCAGCCGAGGTCGTAGCCGTCCGCGATCGCCGTGTTCATGCCGGTGCCGCCGCGCGGGGTCACGCGGTGCGCCGCGTCGCCGATCAGGAACGCGCTCCCCGACCTAAACCGTTCTGCGATCTCAGCGGCGAACTTGAACGTCCGGATCTGGTGGATCCGCAGCTGAAGATCGGGCACGCCGGCGGCGGTCCGGATCAGGCGCGTCAGCTCCGGCGCCTCCATCGAGCCCACGAGATCCTCGCCGATCCCGAAGACCCAGTGGTCGCCGGCTCCCGAGGGCACGAAGACGCTCGATATGTTGGGACCGACGATGGGGTAGAGGCCGTATCGCCGCTCGCCGACGAGATCCCAGAGGCGAGCCGAGAACGCAACGCTGACCGAGACGGTGTCGATCTCGCCCGGCCCGACCATTTCGATTCCGAGCGCGCTCCGGACGATGCTGCGCGCGCCGTCGGCGCCGATGACGTAGCTGGCGCTCACTGAGCGCGTGCGATCGCCCTCACGGATCAGCGCTTCCGCGCGCTCGTCGCCCACGTCGACGCGCAGGACCTCCTGGCCGAAGACGACATCGACCCCGAGCGAGCGCGCGTGGGCGAGCAGCACCGCCTCCGTGTGATGCTGCGGCGCGCACAGCGGCGCCGTCGGGCTCAACACCGTGGCCTGATCCTTGGTCGGCAGGCCGAGCGTCGCGAGCTCGCCCCGGTCCGCGTCGGCCAGCGTCTCGGTCACGAGCGCTAGCCACTCGACTTCGGGCATGCCCCTGGCCTTGATCTCGTCCTCGAGTCCCCACGAGCGCAAGAGCTCCATGGACCTCGTGCTGACGACGGTCGCGCGCGGATGTCTCGAGAGCCGCTGCTTGCGCTCGACCACCTGCACCACCACTCCGTAACGCGCAAGCGTCGCCGCCGCGGTCAGCCCCGCAGGGCCCGCGCCCACCACCAGTACATCGACCTCCTGAGCAGCCATTCCATTCCACACTTTTAATCGGACACAGTGTCTTGCGAGTTCGCCAGTCTGGCATTCACGAGACACGCTGTCAAGTGAAAGTGATAGAGTTCGCACGACGTGGCGCGCGCGTACGAGCTGAAGGCCCGGGCGGAGTCGGCTGCCGAGACGCGGCGGCGGATCATCGACGCGGTGATCGACCGGCTGCGCAAGGCGCCAGCGGAGCGAATCAGCGTCGATGCGGTGGCCCGGAAAGCCGGCGTCGCGCGCTCGACCGTGTACCTCATCTTCGGCTCGCGCGCCGGCTTGTTCGACGCTGTCGCCCTCGAGGTCTACGACCGCGCCGGGTACCCGCGGCTACTGGAGGCGGTCCGGGTTCCGGATCCCAGGGACACCCTGCGCGGTGGGATCACGGCCGGCGTCCACATCTTCGCCGCCTACCGCGACGTGTTTCGAGCGCTGTACTCGATGGAGGAACTCGAGAAGGAGGCGACCGGCGGCGCGATCAGCAGGGTCGAGGAGAACCGGGCGGAGGGGATGGCGTGGCTCGCGCGCAGGCTCTCACGGCACAAGCAGCTACGCCCGGGCGTCAAGATCGCCGAGGCCGCACACGTCCTCTGGATCGCGGCCAGCTTCGAGGCGTTCGACCTGCTGTACACGGGCCGAGGCCTCTCCGCCGACGAGACCGCTCGGATCCTGGTCGAGAACACCGAACGCGCAATCTGCCGCTGACCGAGACAGCCGCGAGCCTTGGGACGCGACGCGTCAGAGCACTGCTTTCGCGCTGGAGGGCTCCCGTCAGACTCGGACGCACCGACGTCTTCGTGTCGTCCACCACGGCGAGCTGATCATCGAAGTCGACGGGAGCACGTTCGCGCTCGCACCGGGCGACGCACTGCACTGCGATCTTCCGCAAGACGCTCGTTGGCGCGTCGTTGGCGAAGAACGCGCCGTTTCCCTCTGGACCGCGGCCAGGCCACCGGGACGCGCGCGCTGAGGCCCGGCCTCGAGTCGGAGCGACCTCGGCGCCGTTCTGCGCTTCGATCTCTATGCCGCCGCGCGGAGCCCGGCGATCCAGGCCGCGATCGCATCGCACGTCTCGGCAACCGTCGCGTGCGTGGTGTCGAGGACGAGGGCGTCGTCCGCGTGCTCGCGGTGCCACGCCGCCCACGCCAACAGCTCGCTGACGAGCGCCTCGGGCGGCCAGCCGTGTCGCGCGCGGCGCTGGGCGAGGCGCGCGATCCGCATGTCGTCGGCGACGTCGATCAGGCACGCCGCGATCCCGTCGAGCCGCGGCGCCGACGGCGCGGCGCGCCACTCGGCCGGCGGCGACCGGCCGGCGACGAGCGTGTCGGTCCCGTGCGCCTGGTGCTCGAGCGCGCGGCGCACCCACCGTTCGTTGCCGCGCCGGCGCCAGGTCTCGTCGGCGTCGGACGGGACGCCGAGCTCGTCGAAGTCGTAAACGGCGAGCGCGCGGACGCGCGAGCGCAACCCGGGCAGGACCGCCGACTTGCCGGCCGCGCTCGAGCCAGTCAGGCCGAAGAGCACCCAAGCCGCTCGAGCGCGGCCGGCACGTCGGCGAGCCGCGTCACGCGCAGCGCGCCCGGCGGAGGCTCGCCGCCGAGGCCGGCGACGTCGATCCAGACGGCGCCGCGCAGGCCGGCGTCGAGCGCGCCGCGCACGTCCCATTCGATGTGGTCGCCGACCATGACCGCCTCCTCGGGCTCCGCGCCGAGGAGCTCGAGCGCGGCCGCGAACGCCGCCGGGTCGGGCTTGGCGACGCCGATCTCCTCGGAGATCGCGATCGCGTCGAGCTGGCGCTCGAGCTCGAGGACCTCGATCTTGCGGCGCTGCATCCACGACGGGCCGTTCGTGAGCAGCCCGGTGCGGACGCCCTCGCCCCGGAGCCGTCCGAGGAGCTCGACGGCGTCGTCGACGAAGCGCGCGCGCTCGAGCTGCGCGTGGCGGAGCGCCAGCGTGCGCGCGGTGAGCGCCTCGCTCGGCGTTCCCCAGGGCGCGAGCGTCTCGGCGAGGTGCGCCCGCCGGTAGCCCTCGATGTCGAGGCTCCCGTCGAGGACGCCGGCGTAGAGCGTGTCGCGGGCGTGCAGCCAGCGCTCCCGCATCGCGCCGAGCTCGACGTCCGGGAGCTCCTCGCCGACGGCCGCGCAGAGCTCGGCCCACATCTCGGCCTCGAGCCCGGCCGCGTCGTGGAGCGTGTCGTCGAGGTCGAAGACGACCGCCGTGGGCAGCGCCACTACCGCTCGCCCGGCAGCTTCGCCGGATAGAGCGTGACCGGCTGGGAGAGGTCGAGCGCCGCGCGCAGGATGCGGTTCTGCTCGGCGGTGTGGGCCGCCGGGTAGCCCTCGCCCGGCGACGCGCGCTCGGGCCGGCCGATGTAGCCGAACTTCAGGTGCGCCGGGAGGATCTGCATGAGGCGCGGCGACATGTGCGCCCGCGCGCCCATGTTCCGCGGCTCCTCCTGGACCCAGACGACCTCGCGGAGGTTGGGGTAGGTGTCGACGAGCTCGCGGATCTGGCCCTCGGGGAACGGATAGAGGAGCTCGACCCGCCCGATCGCCACCCTGCGGTTGTCCTCGCGCGCCGGGTGGCCGACGAGGTCGTAGTAGATCTTCCCCGTGCAGAGCACGAGGCGCTCGATCTCGTCG
>DATNGY010000162.1:0-4739 GCA_035605735.1 Solirubrobacteraceae bacterium | reverse complement strand
GGCGGAACGCCGCCCCCGAGCGGCGGCGGTGGCGCGCCGCCCCCGAGCGGCGGCGGCGGGACCCAGCCGCCCCCGACGTCGGGTGGGCAGGCGGACCACACGGCCCCCAAGGTCGTCCTGTCCCCTCGCTCCGTTCGCGTGTCGAAGGGCGGCAAGGTCGCGTTCCGGATCAAGTGCCCGCGCACCGAGACGCGGTGCAAGGTGACGCTGGAGCTCAAGCGCGGGCGCACGATCGTCGCGCGCAAGACCGTGTCGATCCGGGGCGGCAAGACCGCGAAGGTCACGCTGCGCCTGCGCAAGAGCGCGCGGACGTACCTGGCGACCCACGCCCGCCTGAAGGCGACCGCCGTGACGGCCGCCCGCGACGCGGCGGGCAACCGCAAGACCACGCGCGTGGAGGTCACCCTGCGCGCCCCGGCGTCTTAGCGCGACCGGGGAGCACGCCGCCGCGGTGGGACTCGATCCACCGCGGCGGCTGCGCGGGTCTTGACGCCGGCGGCCCCTCGCGCCTACCGTCGGGCGCGTGAGCGCGGCGGCGGACGTCGTCCGGGAATTCCATCTCGTCCAGGGTGGCTTCTACGCCGGAGGAGACGCCGAGCCCATGCTCGCGCTGCTGGCCGACGACGTCGTCTGGCACGTCCCGGGGCGGAGCGCGATCGCCGGCGAGCACCGGGGTCGCGACGCCGTGCGCCGCTACTTCGAGACGCGACGGGCCCGCGCCGAAGGCACGTTTCGCATCGAGCCGCGCGCGGTGCTCTCCGAGGGCGACCTCGTGATCCAGCTCGCCGATGGGACGACCGAGCGCGGCGGGCACACCTCCTCGTGGCAGACCGTGGGGATCTTCCGCGTCCACGCGGACCGCATCGTCGAGTGTTGGCTCGTGCCCTTCGACCAGTACGCGTTCGACGAGATCTGGTCGGCCTAGCCGGGCGGGACGATGTCGCGCTTGAGGACCTTGCCCGTCGGGCCCTTGGGCAGCTCGTCGACGAGCCACACGACGCGCGGGTACTTGTAGGCCGCCACGCGCTGCTTGGCGAACTCGCGCAGCTCGTCGACCGTCGCGTCCTGACCCTCCTTGAGCGCGACGGCGGCCGCGACCTCCTCGCCGAGCGAGTCGTGGGGGATGCCGACCACCGCGGCCTCGGCCACCGCCGGGTGCTCGTAGAGGACCTCCTCGATCTCGCGCGGGTAGACGTTGAAGCCGCCGCGGATGACCATGTCCTTCTTGCGGTCGACGATGAAGAAGTAGCCGTCCTCGTCGACGGTGGCCATGTCTCCGGAGTACAGCCACCCGTCCGCGTCGAGCGTCTCGGCGGTGGCGTCGGGACGGTTCCAATAGCCCTTCATGACGACGGGGCCGCGGATGGCGATCTCGCCCACCTCGCCCTTCGGCACCTCCGCGCGCTCGAGGTCGACGAGCTTCATCTCGACGCCCGGCACCGGGATGCCGATCGAGCCTGCCTTGCGCTCGCGGTCGGGGCGGTTGAACGACGCGACGGCGCAGGTCTCCGACATGCCGTAGCCCTCGAGGACCTTGCACCCGAAGGCCTCCTCGAACCCGCGCAGGACCTCGACCGGCATCGCGGCGCCGCCCGAGACGCAGAGCTCGAGGCTCGACATGTCGAAGCTGTCGTGCTCGGGGTGGTGGAGCATCGCCGCGTACATGGTCGGCACGCCGAGCAGCGTCGTGACGCGGTCGCGTTCGACGATCGCGAGCGCCTGGGCGGGATCGAAGCGGGGCAGGAGCGTCAGGCACGCGCCGACGCGCACGCAGCTGTTCAGCCCGGAGGTCAGCCCGAAGACGTGGAAGAGCGGCAGCCCGCCGAAGGTGACCATCTCCGCGCCGGCGTCGACGAGATCGACCGCGACGTCGGTCGCCGCGTGCAGATTGCGGTGCGTGAGCTCCGCCCCCTTCGGCGTGCCCGTCGTTCCCGACGTGTAGAGGATCAGCGCGGTGTCGTCGTCGTCGCGATCGGCGAGCTCACGGACCGGCTCGGCCTCGCCCAGCGCCTGCTCGAACGGCCCGCGCTCGACGAGCACGCACTCGGCGCCGGCCTCGGCGGCGCCCGCCTGCGCGGGCGCTGCGAACCCGTGCCAGGCCACCAGGACGCGGGCGCCGGAGTCGCCGAGGTGGAAGGCGACCTCGCGCTCCTTCAACAGCGGGTTCATGGGGACGACGATCGCCCCGAGCCGCAGGGCGCCGAAGAATGCGAACGGGAAGTAGGGGAGGTTGGGAAGCATGAGGCCGACGCGGTCGCCAGGTCCGACGCCCTGGGCGGCGAGCAGCCCGGCGACGCGGGCGCCGGCCTCGTCGAGGACGGCGTAAGGCAGCTCGAGCTCGTCGAGCTTGAGGGCGGTCCGATCGCCGTGTTCGGCGACCGTGTCGGCGAGCATTTCGGCCAGGTTCGTCATCGGGGCTCCTCTCTGCCGCGAGGCTATCTCGCGATCAGCGCGGGCGTCGCGCCCGCCGCCTGCCGGACGGTGTCAGACGATCGCCTAGCCAGACGTCCAGGATGAGGTGAGCGAGCCCGGCGGGCGGCGCTAGCGTTCTGGACGCACCGGAAAGCGGCTTGCAGGGACAAGCCCAACGCCGCGGGGGCGTCCGGTCGGCGAACGCGAGGGGGGAGGGCACATGGCCCTTTCGGGGTCCGGGCTCGTGCGCATGTTCATCGCCGCGACGCGCGGGCGGTCCGCGTCGTGGGCCGCGCTCGCGCTCGTCGCCGTGGCCGCCCTCGCCTCGGCGTCGCCGGCGCGGGCAGACTGCGCGCGGCCGGCGAACGCCATCGTCGTCGAGAACTGCAAGCAGGGCACCCCGGCGAGCGTCTGGGACGTGGCGGGCGCCGGCAGCGCCTCGATCCAGGGCTTCGCGACCGCCATGAGCGTCAACCGCGGCCAGACCGAGCAGTTCAAGGTCGACACGACGGCGAGCGCGTTCCGGCTCGACATCTATCGCATGGGCTGGTACGGCGGCGACGGCGCACGCCTGGTCGCCACCCTCGGCTCGGTCGCGGGGCGAAGCCAGCCGTCGTGCGACCAGGACGCCGCGACCGGCCTCGTGGACTGCGGCAACTGGAGCGTGTCCGCCTCGTGGACGGTGCCCGCGGACGCGACGTCGGGCATCTACTTCGCCCACCTCGTCGGCGAGGACGGCACGAGCGACAGTCACATCGTCTTCGTCGTCCGCGACGACGCCGGCACGTCCAGGCTGCTCTTCCAGACGTCCGACACGACGTGGCAGGCCTACAACGACTACGGCGGCCACAGCCTCTACAGCGGCGGTCCGGGCACGGGCCCGAACCGCGCGTACGAGGTCTCGTACAACCGGCCGTTCCACACGCGCGACGTCGACGGCGGCGAAGACTGGGTCTTCAACAGCGAGTACCCGATGGTGCGCTTCCTGGAGCGCAACGGCTACGACGTCAGCTACCTCGCGGGCGCGGACACCGATCGCGACGGCGCCCTCCTGCGCCGCCACCGGGCGTTCCTGTCCGTCGGCCACGACGAGTACTGGGCGGGCGCCCAGCGCGCGAACGTGGAGGCCGCGCGCGACGCCGGCGTCAACCTCGGCTTCTTCAGCGGCAACGAGATCTTCTGGAAGACGCGCTGGGAGAACGACCACCGCACCCTCGTCTCCTACAAGGAGACGCACGCGGGGGCCAAGATCGACCCGAGCGGCGTCTGGACCGGCACCTGGCGCGACCCGCGCCCGTTCAACCCCGAGGGCGGTCATCCGGAGAACGCGCTGTCGGGGACGATCTTCATGGTCAACTCGGGCACGGCGGACATGCAGGTCCCCGCCGCCGACGGGCGCATGCGCTTCTGGCGCGGGACCGCGATCGCCGCGCTCCCGGCCGGGGCGACGGCCACGCTGGCGCCGGCCACGGTCGGCTACGAGTGGGACGAGGACCTCGACAACGGGGCCCGGCCCGCGGGGCTCGTCGACCTCTCGACCACCCGGGTCGACGGCGTGCAGCTCCTCCAGGACTACGGCTCGTCGTACGACCTCGGCGACGCGACCCACCACCTCACGCTCTATCGCGCGGCGAGCGGCGCGCTGGTCTTCGGCGCCGGGACCGTCCAGTGGCCGTGGGGCCTCGACGACCAGCACGACCGCGGCAGCGACCCCGCCGACCGGAGCATGCAGCAGGCGACGGTCAACCTCTTCGCGGACATGGGCGTCCAGCCCGGCTCGTTGCAGGGCGACCTCGCGCCCGCGAGCGCCTCGACGGACCGCACCTCGCCGACCACCGCGATCACCTCGCCCGCGCCCGGGACCGTCCTGCAGGCCGGTCAGACCGTGACTGTCGCCGGCGTCGCGACCGACGCCGGCGGCGGAGTCGTGGGGGGCGTCGAGGTGTCGCTCGACGGCGGTGCGACGTGGCACCCGGCGAGCGGCCGCGAGGGCTGGAGCTACACGGGGACGGCGACGGTCTCGGGCTCCGGGCTCATCCGCGCGCGCGCGACGGACGACAGCGGCAACCTCGAGGGCAGGCCCACGGGCGGCCCCGCGACGGGCGCCGGCGGCGCCGGCGGGCCGCGCGCCGCGCCGCCGGCTGCGCACCAGCCGACGAGCACCGACCACCGGGCGCCGCGCGTCCGCGTCTCGCCGCGCAGGGCGCGCGTGTCGCGGCGCGGCGTGGTGAAGCTGCGCGTCGCCTGCCCGCGCGGCGAGCGCTCGTGCCGCGTCCGGCTGCGGCTGCGCCTGCGCCACCGCTGGATCGCCTCGCGGACCCTGACCG
>DATNGY010000161.1:0-14632 GCA_035605735.1 Solirubrobacteraceae bacterium | reverse complement strand
CCGAGCGGTTCGGCGACGAACGGCGCACGGTGATCACCGCGAGCGAGGATGAGATCGACATCGAGGATCTCATCGCCGACGAGCAGATGGTCATCACCATCACGAAGTCGGGCTACATCAAGCGCCTGCCGCTCGCCACCTACCGCAAGCAGCGGCGTGGGGGCATCGGCGTGACCGGCATGAACATGAAGGACGGCGACTACATCGAGCACCTCTTCGTGTGCTCGTCGCACGACTTCCTGCTCTTCTTCTCGAACCGCGGCAAGATCTATCGCTCCAAGGTCTACGAGCTGCCCGAGGCCCAGCGCACCGCGAAGGGGCGGGCGCTCGTCAACGTCCTCCCGCTGCGCGAGGGCGAGCGGGTCCAGTCCGTCCTCTCGACGCGCGACTTCACCGAGGCCCAGTACCTCGTCTTCGCCACGAAGCAGGGCACGATCAAGAAGACCGACTTCGGCGCCTACAACACGCCGATCAAGGCCGACGGGATCATCGCCATCAACATCCGCGACGACGACGAGCTCGTCGCCGTACGGCGCGTCGATCCGGGCGAGGAGATCCTCATGGTCTCGCGCGAGGGGCTCGCCGTGCGCTTCTCCGAGGCCGATGCTCGCGCGATGGGCCGCGACACCTCCGGCGTGCGTGGCATGACGATCGCCCGCGACGGCAACGAGGTCCTCGCGATGGACGTCGCGCGCGACGACCAGGAGCTGCTCGTCGTCACCGAAAACGGCTTCGGCAAGCGCACCGCCGTGAGCGAGTACCGCAAGACCTCGCGCGGCGCCAAGGGCGTCCAGACGATCCGCTTCTCCGAGCGTCGCGGCGAGCTCGCGGCCGCGCTCGTCGTGCGCCCGCACCAGGAGCTCGTCTTCATCTCCCAAGAGGGCATGGTCCAGCGCACCGGCGTGCGCGGCATCCGCCAGACCGGCCGGGCGGCGCAGGGCGTCAGGCTGATGAGCGTCCGCGAGGAGGACCGCGTTTCGGCCGTGGCGCTCGTCGTCGAGTCCGAGCCGGCGGCCGCGGCCGCGGACGCCGGGGACGGCGCCACGCCCGACGGTCCGCTCGAGCTCTCCGCGGATTCGGGCGAGTCCACCGGGGCCGTCGACTCCGGCGAGTACACCGGGCCGGTCGACGGCGCCGACGGCGCGGAGCCCGACGAAGCGCCCGGGTAGCGTCGTCGCCGACGCTTGCTAGATTTCGGATCACCAGAGAAAGGAGGTGGTCCGTATCGGCAGTTCGAGTTCTTGCGGGACCCTGGAGGTGACCGGCCGCTAGGTCGGCAGGCTGGATCCGATCCAGCGAATCCACACCGGGCCACCCCCGCGGGCGACGCCGGACCTGGTCCCACCGGCCGATTCAGCACGTCGCGCGCGGGCCGCAACAGTCCAGTGAAGTTGTCGCGAAGGGCGTCTCCTCGGAGGCGCCCTTCGTGCGCTCGGAATGTCGCGAGCGAGCCGATACCCATGTCCGCTGCGCGGACTGGCACGGGCCGCGCCGGCGCGGAGCGCTACGCCGCGTCGGCGAAGGCGACCTCCGGCAGCCACTGGCGCCAGGCCGCCGGGATCGTCGGGCTCGCGACGTGGATGAAGACCGTCGGGCTCGGGGCGCTCGGCCTGCGCCGCGGATGCATGCCGGCGGTATCGGGCAGGTGGTCGCCCTTGCGCCGGTTGCAGGGCGCGCACGACGCGACGATGTTCTCCCAGCTCGACGCGCCGCCCTTCGAGCGCGGGATGACGTGATCGACCGTGAGGTTGGAGTGCGAGCCGCAGTACTGGCACGTCCAGGCGTCGCGCGCGAAGACCGCGCGACGGGTGATCTTGCGCCGGTGCGTGTCGCGCGGGATCTTCACGAAGCTCACGAGGCGGATGACGACCGGACGTGGCAGCGCTGTGTGCTCGGAGCGCAGCTCCCAGGTGGCGTGCTCGAGCAGCTCGGCCTTGCTCTTGAGCAGCAGCACGGCGGCGCGACGGACGGAGCAGACGTTGATCGGCTCGTAGGTCGCGTTCAAGACGAGCACCCGGGCACCATCGCGTCCGCGCGGCCGGTGCTCGATGACCGGCGCGGACCTCGCCCGGCCTGGTGGCGTCACGCTCCTCATGGCGCTCGGCACGGGAGTGTAAACGAGAGCTCGGCGCGGCCGGTCAGCCCGATGGCGGCCCAGCGACGGGGTAGGAGCCGAGCAGGCGGACCTCCTCGCAGTGCGCGTGGAGCCCCGCCACCGCGTCGGCGACGCGCGGCTCGCGGGCGTCGCCCTCGAGGTCGATGTGGAAGATGTAGTGACCGAGGCGCGAGCGCCGCGGACGCGACTCGATGCGCGTGAGGTTCACGCCGCGGAAGGCGAACTCCGACAGGCAGCGCACGAGCCAGCCCGGCTGGGCGTCGCCCGCCCCGGCGAAGAGCACGGACGTCTTCCAGGCCGCGGCCGCGCTCGCCGCGAGCGGCTCGGCGCCGGAGCGCGCGAGCCAGACGAAGCGCGTCGCGTTGCCCGGCTCGTCGTCGATCCCCTCGCGCAGGACGCGCGCCCCGTAGCGCTCGGCGGCCCCGCGAGGGCCGAGCGCCGCCCAGCGCTGGTCGGAGCCGACGACCTCGCGCACGGCCTCGGCGGTCGAGGTCGCCGCGCGCACCCGGGTGCCCGGCAGCGTCGCGCGCAGGAAGCGCGCGCACTGCGCGAGCGGCTGCGGGTGGGAGACGACGAGCTCGATCGCGTCGAGCTCGAGCGCTCCCCGCGCGACGAGGCACGTGCGGATCGCGAGGACGCGCTCGCCGACGACGACGACGTCGGGGGCGTCGGCAGCGAGGGCGTCGAGCGTCGCGCTGACGCCGCCCTCGAGCGCGTTCTCGATCGGCACGAGCGCGCGGTCGACCGCCTGGTCCTGGACGGCGACGACGGCCTCGTGGATCGAGCCGAACGGGACGGCCTCCGCGCCCGCGGCGGCGTCTGAGCTGCGCAGCGCCTCCTCGCTGAAGGTGCCGGCCGGCCCGAGGAACGCGACGCGCATCAGCGCGTCGCGGGCGCCTCGCCGGACGTCTCGCCCGCGAGCGCGGCGCGGACCGCCTCCTCCTCCTCGGGCGAGAGCTCGAGCTCGCCCTGCCCGGCGACGACCCCCTTCGCGTACAGGCGCGCCTGGTCGCGGTGGTGGATCGAGGAGAGCACGACGCCGGAGCCGTGGGCGTCGAGGAGCGCGAGCGACGTCGACTGGCGTCCCGACATCTCGTTGTAGGCGTCGTAGCGGACGATCGCGTGGAACGCAACCGCGCCGTCGAGACGCCGCTCGGCCTCGGCGAGGCGGCCGTCGAGGTTCGCGGTCGCCTCCGTCACGGACGCCTGCAGGCTCTCGAAACCGCGGTGCAGGTCGGCGGCGTGCGCGACGAGGTCGGCGTTGCCGTCGCCGAGGACCGCGCGCTGGTCGGCGCGCAGGCGCCGCAGGCGCCGCGCAAACACGCCCACCGCGCCCAGCGCGACGAGGGCCAGCGCGGCGGCGGCCAGGGCCACGAGGCCGGAGGTCGTCGTCAGCTCGTCCACGCGCGGTCTACCGCTGGAAGATGACCGTGTAGCTCTGCTTGTTGTTGTCGGTGTTCTTCTCGCCCGGCACGGCGGCGATCGAGGCCTCGACGGTCACGGCCTGCCCGACCGGCGGGGCCTGGCCGAGCGGGATCGCGACCGTCGCGTCGCTGCGGGACTTCGTCTGGGCGATCGTCTTGGTCTGCGAGATCGGCTTGCCGGCGCCGCTGACGCGGATCGTGACGCGCACGTTGCGCTCGTCGTTGTCGCCCTGGTTGGCGAACTTGACGGTGAAGGTCGGGCCGCCGCTGCCCGCGGGCACGCGGTTGATGCCGGGCGAGGGCGCGAGCGTCGTCCCGCCGACCGAGACGCTCGTGATCCCGTGGCCATGCAGGCCGGGGGCGGCGGTCGCGCTCGAGGTGCCGCCGGCCGAGCGCCCGAGGCCGTCGGCCACCTTCGAGGCGTCCAGCCAGGCAACGTCGGGCAGGAACTGCGACGAGGCAATCGTCTGGCCGGAGATCCCCTCGTCGTCGAGCGCCTGCTTGATGAACGGGGCCGCGCGCACCTTGTAGATGACGTCGGAGGCGAGGAACTGCTGCATCTGCCCGGCGATCTTCGCGATCGCGTCCTCGGAGGGCTGGCCGCGCCCCTGCGCGCGCGGGATCTGGTCCGCGATCTTGCGCAGCGCCTCCGCGCGGAGGTTGAGCGCGAGCAGGAGGTTGTCCTGCGCGGGCTTCATCGCGTCGGGCACGTCGAAGCCCTTCGCGCGCTTGACGTCCTCGTCGGCGGCCAGGCGCAGCTGGTTGACCTGCACGCGCAGCTGGTCGGCCTCGCGCGCGCCGTTGTTCATGAGCTGGAAGAACGGCTTGCCGACCTGGGAGTCGGAGTCGCTGATCACGGCGGTCACGTTGCGGTTGTAGTCCTTCATCGCGTTCTCCTTGCGGGAGTTCGCGCAGCTGCGCACGCCGAAGATGAGCAGGATGAGGACGAGCAGCGCGAGCCCCACGGCCGCCGCCTGGCGCAGGAGCAGCGTCTGGCGGTCGGGGGGGCCGCTGCGGCCACGGGACGCGGTTGCGGGGCGACGCGGCCGCGGCTGGCGCCGTGAGCGCCCGGACACCTGTGTGGGCTCGTCACCTTCGTCGAAGAACGACACCCGCTCGCTCCTTTGCGGCGTGGGGCGCCTCAGTATGCCTGCCGGGCCGGACCGCGCGCGCCGCGGGCGCGCCGTTGCAGCGGCGAGGAGGCAGGGCCCCGGGCCCGACCGCGCCCCGCGGCGGGCGCGCCGTTGCGGCGGCGAGGAGGCAGGGCCCCGGGCCGGACCGCGCGCGCCGCGGGCGCGCCGTTGCAGCCGCGAGGAGGCAGGGCGCGGACGGCGAAGGCGGCATGCGGTGAAGACCGCCGACGAGGCCAGCGGCCGGGCGCCCGGCGAGTCGCGCGCGCCGTCCGGGGAGCTGGTCCTCGGGCGCTACCGGCTCGTGCGGCGCCTGGGCGCCGGCGGCTTCGGCGTCGTCTGGCTGGCCCACGACGAGAAGCTCGACCGGGCGGTCGCCGTCAAGCGGATCGAGGTGCACGACGACGGGGTCGCGGCGCGGGCCGAGCGCGAGGCGAAGGCCGCCGCCCGGCTCGGCCATCCGGGGATCGTGGCGCTGTACGAGACCGCGCGCGACGACGACGCCGTCTACCTCGTCTCGGAGCTCGTGCGCGGGCGCACGCTCGGCGAGCTGCTCGAGGACGGCGCGCTCTCCGACGCCGACGTGCTGCGCCTCGGGGTGGCGCTCTGCGATGCGCTCGCCCACGCCCACCGGCGCGGCGTCGTGCACCGCGACGTCAAGCCGGGCAACGTCGTGGTCCCGGCCGGCGGCGAGCACGACGGGCGCGTCAAGCTCACGGACTTCGGCGTGGCCAGGACGCTCGACGACGACGCGCTGACGCGGACGGGCGACGTCGTCGGCACGCTCGCCTACATGGCCCCCGAGCAGGCGGATGGGCGCGGGGCCGGCGCGGAGGCCGACCTCTACGCCCTCGGCCTCGTCCTCTTCGAGGCGCTGAGCGGGGTCAACCCGGTCCGGGGCCGTGGCGCGGCCGCCACGGCGCGGCGCGTGGGCGCGCGGCTGCCGGCGCTCGGCCGCCTGCGGCGCGATCTGGCGCTCGAGCTGTGCCGCGCGATCGATCGCGCCGTCCTGCCGCGCCCCGAGCAGCGCGGCACGCTCGCCGAGCTGCGCGGCGCGCTCCGGACCGCGCTGCCCGCGGCGGGTGGCGATCCCGGCACCGTCGCCGCCGGCCGGCTCGCGGAGCTGGCGCCGCCGGCCGCGAGGCCGCCGGTGCGTCCGGGCGCGCGGGCGCTCGCGGCGCTCGCGGCAGGCGCGCTCACCGCGGCCGGCCTCACGTGGCTGGCGGCGGACCCGCCGCTGGCGCCGCTCGCCGGCGCGGCCGGGGCCGCGCTCGCGGTCGCGCTCCTGCCGCGCCTGGGGTGGCTCGCGGCCGCCGCCGCGCTCGCCGTGTGCTGCGCCGACGGCGTCGCCGTACTCGTGCTCGCGGTCGCGCTGCCGACGGCGCTGCTCCTGCGCCGCGCAGACACCCTGTGGTCGGCGCCCGCCGGGGCGCCGCTGCTCGGCGCCGTCGGGCTCGCAGCGGCCTGGCCGGCGCTCGCCGGCCAGGCCCGCCGACCGTGGCACCGGCTGGCGCTGGGCGCGCTCGGCTTCTGGTGGCTCGCGCTTGCCGAGGTCGCGAGCGGCGCCCGGCTCGGGCTCGGAGCGCCGCCGGGCGCCGGACGAGCCGGCGCGGCGGCGCTCGCGACGCTGGTGACGAGCGGTGCGCTCGCTGTCGCCGCGGTCTGGGGCGCGGCGGCGCTCGCGCTCCCTGCCTTCGTGCGCGGGCGGCGCCTGGCGGTCGACGTCGTCGGCGCGACGGCATGGGCGGCGCTCGCCGGCTCGAGCGCGCAGGCCGTCGCGGCCGCGCTGACCTGGCGGGACGGGCCGCCGAGCGTCCGCGGGCTCGTGGCCGGCGCGGTGCTCGCGGGGGGCGCCGCGGTCGTCCTGCGCGCGCTGCGGGGCGAGGCGCGCGGCCGTTCGGCGCCCTAGCATCACCGTGCCGGACGGCGCGCGCGGCGCGCCGCCCGGCCCCACCATGAGCGTGCTGCGCAACCTCGAGGACAAGATCGCCGGCCTCGTCGAGGGGACGTTCGGCCGCGTGTTCCGGACCCCCGTCCGGCCCGTGGAGATCGCCCGCAAGCTCGCCCGCGAGATGGATGAGCACAAGACGGTCTCGGTCTCGCGCACCTACGTCCCGAATGAGTACGTCGTCTGGCTCGGACCCGAGGACCGCGAGCGCTTCACGGGCGTCGAGCACGAGGTCGCCGACGAGCTCGCCGCCTACCTCCTCGAGCACGCTCGCCGCGAGCGCCTCGCCCTCGTCTCGCGCCCGAGCATTGGCTTTCGCACCGACGACCGGCTCAGCCTCGGCGAGTTCGGGATCCAGGCACGGCTCGTGCGCCCCGCGCCCGCCGGAGAGCGCGATGACCGCGTCGAGCAGGCCGACCACGGCCACACGATGGTCTACTCGACGGCCGGCCGCGTGCAGGAGGAGCTTCACCAGGCGCGCGTCGAGCGGCACGGGCGCCCGATGCTCGTCGCGGAGGGCAAGCGCTACGCGATCGGCCCGGGCGGCGCGGTCATCGGGCGCAGCCGCGACTGCGACATCGTCCTCGGCGACTCGAACGTCTCGCGCCGCCACGCGGAGATCCGGCCCGCGGGAGACGGGTGGGCGATCACCGATCTCGGCTCGACGAACGGCGTCAAGATCAACGGCCGCGCCGTCGACGCCGGCCGCGCGGCCGCGCTGACCGCGGGCGACCACGTGGACGTCGGGACCGTGCCCGCGACGTTCGAGGTCGCCTGATGCTCGAACCGGTCTCGGTTGCCCTGCAGTTCGGCTTCCTCGCCGTCCTCTACCTGTTCCTGCTCTGGGTCGCCCGCAGCGCGCTGCGCGACCTGCGGCGGGAGCCGCCGCGCGCGTCGCCACGCTCCGCTCCGGTGCCGGACGCCACGGGGATGTACGCGGCGGCAGAGCCGATGCACGTCGACGGCGGCGAGCCGCGGCTCGTCGTCGAGCGCGCGCCGGGGCACGCGCCGGGCATGGAGTACGACGTCGGCGAGGGCGCGATCCTCGGTCGCGGCGACCAGGCCGAGATCCGGCTCGAGGACCCCTTCGCGTCCTCGCGACACGCGCGGCTCGTGCGCCAGGGCGGCATCGTCGTCCTCGAGGATCTCGGCTCGACGAACGGGACGTACCTCAACGAGGAGCTGCTCTCCGGGCCACAGCCGCTCCACGAGGGCGACCGCGTGCGCATCGGCGACAGCGAGTTCACCTACGCCGAGGCCTGATGCTGCGCGTGGTCGAGTACTTCGGGCGCTCGGACACCGGGCGTCAGCGCCGCGGCAACGAGGACGCGTACTTCGCGCGTCCGCCGCTGTTCGCGGTCGCCGACGGCATGGGCGGCGCGCAGGCGGGCGAGGTCGCCGCGCGCCTGGCCGTCGACGTCCTCGAGCAAGGGCTCCCGACGGGCGACGAGAGCGTCGAGGCGCGGCTGCGCGTTCGCGTCCAGGAGGCCAACGAGCGCATCAACGCGCTCTCGCGCAGCGACGACGAGCGCGCTGGGATGGGGACGACGCTGACCGTCGCCTACGTCGGCGAGGACGAGCTGTCGGTCGCGCACGTCGGCGACAGTCGCCTCTACCGCTTGCGCGGCGATGCGTTCGAGCGCCTCACCGAAGATCACTCGCTCGTCGAGGAGCTCGTCCGCCAGGGTCGGCTGACGCCCGAGGAAGCCGACGAGCACCCGCAGCGCTCGATCATCACTCGCGCGCTCGGGCCCGAGGCGGGCGTCGACGCCGACTCGCGCACGTGGCCCGCCCGCGACGGCGACGTCTACCTCATCTGCTCGGACGGGCTGACCTCGATGGTGCCGGAGGCCGAGGTCGCCGAGATCGTCCGCGACCACTCCGCGCTCGCCGGAGCCGGGCGCGCGCTGATCGAGGCGGCCAACGCGGCCGGCGGTCGCGACAACATCACCGTCGTCCTCTTCCGGCTGGGCGACGTGGCCGCCGACGGGGCCCACCCGCCCGACGCGGGCACGACGGCCGAGCTCGCGGCCGCCGCGCCGACCGAGGAGGGCGCCGCCGGGCCCGCCTCGGACCCCGCGCCGACGGCCGCGGTGCCCCGGGTGCCGCGGACGCCGCCGGCCGCGAAGCGCGGGCGGCGCCGGCGCCGGCTCCGGGTGCCCGCCGGGATCGTCGCCGGGCTCGTCATCGTGGGCATCGTGCTCCTCGGCGGCTACTACGCCTCGCAGAGCGTCTACTTCGTCGGCGCGAGCGACGACGGCTTCGTCACCGTCTTCCGCGGGATGCCCTACGACCTCCCGGCCGGCCTCGACCTCTATCGCGTCAACTACGAGTCGGGCGTCCCGGTCACCGAGCTCTCGGCGGCCCAGCGGAAGGTCGTCACCGGACACAAGCTGCGCTCCCGCGACGACGCGCTGTCGTGGGTCCGCCAGCTCGAGACCGGGGAGCTCGCGACCCGATGACCGGCGCGCGCAACCGCGAGCTGCTCGCGCTCGTGCCGGCGGCTCTCCTGCTGACCGCCGGCTTCGCGGCGCTCTTCATCGAGCGCAGCGACGTGCTCTCGAACGTCTCGCTCACCTACGGCGCGATCTTCCTCGGGCTGTGCCTCGCCGCGCACGTGGTGCTGCGCATCGCGCTCCCGCACGCCGACCCGTACCTGTTCCCGCTCTTCGCCGTGCTCGCCTGCTTCGGGCTCGTGATGATCTACCGCATCGACGACGACCTCGCGCGCGAGCAGGCGCAGTGGTTCGTCCTCGGCCTCGGGCTCTTCGCCGCGACCGTGCTCCTGCTGCAGGACCTCGCGGTCCTCGAGCGCTACCGCTACACGATCGCGGCCGTCAGCCTCGCGATCCTGCTGCTCCCGCGCCTCCCGCTCATCGGCCAGCAAGTCCACGGCGCCTACCTCGGCGTCAAGCTCGGCCCGCTGACCTTCCAGCCGGCCGAGTTCGCGAAGATCGGGATCATCGTCTTCTTGGCCAGCTACCTGCGCGACACGCGTCAGCTGCTGGTCGTGGGGGCGCGGCGCTTCGCCGGGATCACGATTCCGCCGCTCAAGCACTTCGGGCCGCTGCTCGCCGTCTGGGGCGCGGCGATGGCGATGCTCTTCGTCATCCAGGACCTCGGCTCGTCGCTGATGTTCTTCGGCGGCTTCCTCGCGCTCCTCTACGTCGCGACGAACCGGCTCTCGTTCCCGGCCATCGGCCTCGTGCTCTTCGCCGCCGGCGCCTGGCTGCTCTACCAGGTGCGTCCGACCATCACGCACCGCGTCGACGCGTGGCTGCACCCGTTCGGCTCGCTCTACGACCAGGCCGGCGGCAGCTACCAGGTCGCCCAGTCGCTCTTCGCGCAGGCCGACGGCGGGCTCTTCGGGCGCGGCTTCGGGCAGGCGCTGCTGGCGATCCCCGGCCCCGCCGGCCACCAGGTCCCGCTGCTGCCCGCGGCGCAGACGGACCTCATCTACGCCGTGATCACGAACGAGCTCGGGCTGCTCGGGGCGTGCGCGGTCATCTGCACCTACCTGCTCGCGATCCAGCGCGGCTTCAAGATCGCCACGCTCGCGCGCGACTCGTTCTCCAAGCTCCTGGCTACCGGGCTGACGTCGGTCTTCGCGCTGCAGGTCTTCGTGATCGTCGGGGGTGTCACGAAGGTCATACCGCTCACCGGCGTGACGCTGCCGTTCATCTCGTACGGAGGGTCGTCGATCCTCGCGAATTTCGTCCTGCTCGCGCTCCTGCTCATCATCTCCGACAAGGCCCGGAGGCCGGCGCCGTGAACGCGCCGATTGCTCGCCTCTTCGCCGTGACCGTCGTGCTCTTCGCCCTGCTCGTCGCCTTCACCTCGAACTGGACGGTCTTCGGCGCCGAGAGCCTGCGCAAGAACCCGAAGAACCGTCGCGAGCTGCTCGAGACCCAGCGGATCGACCGCGGGCGGATCGAGGCGGCCGGCGGCACGGTGCTCGCGCGCTCCCAGCGAAGGGCGGACGGCACCTACACGCGCCGCTATCCGCAGGGCGGGCTCTTCTCCCACGCGGTCGGCTACTCCTACACGCGCCTCGGCCGAGCGGGGCTCGAGAGCTCCTACGACGACGAGCTCACGGGCCGGCGTGACGCCCTCGGCACGGTCTTCGAGCGCCTCGTCGGGACCGACCGGCGCGGCGACGACGTCACGACCACGCTCGATCCAGCCGCCCAGCGCGTGGCGCTCGCGCAGCTCGCCGGACGCAAGGGCTCGGTCGTCGCGCTCGATCCGCGCACCGGCGCCGTCAAGGTCCTCGCCAACGAGCCCGGCTACGACCCCAACGCGCTGCGCGACATCGCGCGCTTCCGGGCGCTGAACCGCGACCCCAACGCCCCGCTGCTGGACCGCGCGACCCAGGCCGGCTACCCGCCGGGATCGACGTTCAAGGTCGTGACGACCGTGGCCGGGATCGACTCCGGGCGCTTCACGCCGACGTCGATCATCAGCGGACGCAGCCCGAAGATCATCTCGGGCACGCCGCTGAGCAACTTCGGCGGCGAGCAGTTCGGGCCGATCACGCTCACGACCGCGCTGACGAACTCCGTCAACACCGTCTTCGCCACGGTCGGCGAGACCCTCGGCAAGGCGACGATGCAGCGTTACATGAAGCGCTTCGGATTCGGCGCGCAGGCCGCGATCGACCTCCCGTCCTCCGAGCGCGCGACCAGCGGCGAGCGCGTCAAGGGGCGGGTCGTCCCGGCGACCGCGCCGGGCGTCGACGTCGGGCGCCTGGCCATCGGCCAGGACAAGCTGACGGTCACGCCGCTGCAGATGGCGATGGTGGCGGCGGCGGTCGCCAACGGCGGCGAGCTGATGCGGCCGCACCTCGCCGACAAGGTGATCGACCGCGACGGGCGAACGGTGAAGACGATCGGCGCGCGAAGGCTGTCGACCGTGATGAGCGAGAGGACGAGTCGTGAGGTGGGGGCGATGATGGCGCAGGTGGTCAGGGAGGGCTCCGGGACGGCGGCCGCACTGCAGGGCGTCGACGTGGCCGGCAAGACCGGCACGGCCGAGGTCGACCGGGCCTGCGGGCCGAACCAGCTCTGGTTCATCGGCTTCGCGCCGGTGCAGAACCCGCGCGTCGCGGTCGCCGCGACGATCGAGTGTGGCACCGGCACGGGCGGCACGGTGGCGGCTCCCGTGGCCAAGGCCGTCATGGAGGAGCTGCTGCGATGACCGAGTCCGCACACGACACCCTCGTCGACGGGCGCTACCGGATCCTCGACCGCATCGGCTCGGGCGGGATGGCCGACGTCTTCAGCGCGATGGACCTCCAGCTCGGCCGCAAGGTCGCGCTCAAGGTCCTGTACCAGCGCTTCGCGGAGGACCGCGAGTTCGTCGAGCGCTTCCGCCGCGAGGCCTCGAGCGCTGCCGGCCTGCAGCACCAGAACATCGTCTCGGTCTACGACCGCGGCGCCTGGAACGGCACCTACTACATCGCGATGGAGTACCTCGAGGGGCACTCGCTCAAGGCGCTGATCGAGCGCGATGCGCCGCTCGACCCGCGCCGCGCGATCGACCTCACACTGCAGATCCTGCGCGCCGCCCGCTTCGCGCACCGGCGCGGCATCATCCACCGCGATCTCAAGCCGCAGAACGTCATCGTCGACGACGAGGACCGCCTCAAGGTCACGGACTTCGGGATCGCCCGCGCCGGAGCCTCGGACATGACGCAGACGGGGTCGATCATGGGCACCGCCCAGTACCTCTCGCCCGAGCAGGCCCAGGGCCACGCGGTCAGCGCGCAGTCCGACCTCTACTCGATTGGGATCATCCTCTACGAGCTGCTCACGGGCCGGGTGCCGTTCGAGGGCGAGAGCGCTGTGAGCATCGCCCTGAAGCAGGTCAACGAGCGCCCGATCCCGCCGAGCGCCTACAACGCCGGCGTGACCCGCGACCTCGAGAGCGTCGTCCTGCGCGCGCTGGAGAAGGACCCGGCCCGGCGCTTCGCCGACGCCGACGTCTTCATCGCCGCGCTGGAGGCCGTCCGCGCGCGGCTGCCGGAGGATGCCGTCGCGATCCCGGTCACCGACCCGCCGGCGGTCGCGGAGCCCGTCCCCGACGCGTACGCGAGCTACGGCGAGGAGCCGCCGCCGAAGGAGCGCTCCGGCTGGCGGCGCTGGTGGTGGGTCGCCGCGCTCGTGCTCGTCGTCGCGGCGATCATCGCCGCCGCCCTGCTCCGTGGCGGCGGCGGGGGCTCGCCCTCGCCCGCGAAGGTCACGGTCCCGGGCGTGGTCGGGACGGAGCGCGCGGCCGCGCAGGCGCGCCTGCTGCAGGCGGGGCTGCGCTCCCAGGTCGTCCGCCGCACCTCGTCGAAGCCGGTCAACGAGGTCCTCGCGCAGGACCCGAAGGCCGGGACCGAGGCCGAGGACAACTCGGTCGTCACGCTCACGGTCTCGCGTGGCCCGGCGCAGGTGAAGGTCCCGAGCGGGCTCGTGGGCCTCTCGGAGACGGCGGCGACGAACCGGCTGGAGGCGGAGGGCTTCAGGGTCAAGACGACCGACGCGAGCTCGTCCTCGGTAACCAAGGGCAACGTCATCTCGGTCGCCCCGGCCGAGGGCACGCGGCTCGACAAGGGCTCGACCGTGACCCTGACCGTCTCGACCGGCGCGCCGCTGGTCGCCGTGCCCAACGTGACCGGCAACGACGCCGACAGCGCGACCTCGACGCTCGAGAACGCGGGCTTCAAGGTCGTGCGCACCGAGCAGGAGTCGACGCGCAGCGCCGGCATCGTGCTCAGCCAGAGCCCGGCCGGCGGCTCGCAGGTGGCGAAGGGCGCCACGGTCACGCTCACCGTGGCCAAGGCCGCTCCCCGGGTCACGGTGACCGACGTCACCGGCGAGACCACCGCCGTCGGCCGGCAGCGGCTGCAGAGCGAGGGCTTCCAGGTCAATCAGCGCACGCGCCAAGTCGACTCGGCCGAGGGCGACGACGTCATCCTCGAGCAGAGCCCGGGCGGCGGCAAGGCCCCGAAGGGCTCGACCGTGACGATCACGGTCGGCAAGTTCAACGCGAGCACGGCCCCGGGCGCCAGCACGACCGGCGGGGCGACCCCGGGGCCGACGACGACGACGCCATGAGGGTGGCGGTCCTGGCCGGGGGGCGCTCGTCCGAGCACGAGGTCTCGCTGAGCTCCGCCGCCTCCGTCGCCGACGGCCTGCGCGAGGCCGGTCACGACGTCCTCTGGGTCGCGCTCGAGCGCGACGGCACGTGGACGCACGGCGGCGAGGAGCTCGCGGTCCGCCCTGGCCGGGGGCTGCTCGGCGCCGACGCCGCGTTCCCGGTCCTGCACGGGCCGTTCGGCGAGGACGGCACCGTCCAGGGCCTGCTCGAGCTGCTCGACGTGCCCTACGTCGGCTCCGACGTCCCGGCCAGCGCGCTGTGCATGGACAAGGTCCTGTTCAAGGACGTGATGGGACGCGCCGGCCTCCCGCAGGTCGCCTATCGCGGCCTCGGAACCGCCGACGACCCCGACGACGCGGCCGAGCTCGGGTTTCCGTGCTGGGTCAAGCCCGCCCGCCTCGGCTCGTCGGTTGGGATCTCGCGCGTCGACGGCCCCGAGGCGCTCGCCGGCGCCGTGGCGAGCGCCCGCGCGCACGACGCGCGCGTCATCGTCGAGGCGAGTGCGCCCGGCGTCGAGGTCGAGTGCTCGGTGCTGGGGCCTGCCGACGCGCCGCAGGCGAGCCCGCCCGGCGAGATCCTCCTCGCCGCCGGCGAGGACGGCTGGTACGACTACGAGGCCAAGTACACGCCCGGCGGGATGGAGCTCGTAGTGCCGGCCCGGATCCCCGACGCGGCGCGCGAGCGCGTACGCGAGCTGGCGGTGCGCGCGTTTCGCCTCGCGGGCTGCAGCGGATTGGCGCGGGCGGACTTCTTCGTCGATCCGTCGGGGGCCGGGCGCGACGGCCAGGGCGTGTTGCTCAACGAGCTCAACACGATGCCCGGGTTCACGCACACGAGCGTGTACGGGAAGCTCTGGGAGGCCGGCGGGATG